>DATNKQ010000575.1:0-2561 GCA_035603315.1 Thermoanaerobaculia bacterium | reverse complement strand
GAGCGAGCCGTTGCGGTGCTTCACCAAAAGCCACCAGGCGCCCTGCCGGAAGTGCGCGCCCGGCCCGCGGAACGGGTGGCGGCCGGGGGTCCGCTGGCCGCCGGACCACAGGCCGCGCAGCTCCTCGAACGGCCGCAGGCGGAACATCACCAGGCGGAGGTCCGGCGCCGCGGCGGCGGAGAGATCGGGGTCCGAGCGGAAGAGCACCCGGCGAGGATCGTCCACCGGGACGACCGAGACCGCGTAGCCGGCTCCTGCCGGGGCGCCGAAGTAGCGCCGGGAAAGAGCGGGAAGCACGGTGGAGACCAGGGCCTGGTTGTCGAAGCGGACGACGAGGTGCTCCCTGACTTCCGGCAGCGACCGCGGCCTACCAGGCTCGCCGAAGGGCGGGAGGTCGAGCGGGAAGACCAGCCCGGGGACGTCGGCCGCCAGCGGTGGGCTCGGCGGCAGGTCGGCCGGCAGACTGATCGGAGCCAGGGCCGCCAGACGGCGGCGCAGCGGCTCGAGGTCGGCCGTCCAGGCGGTAGGCTCGAACGCTTTTCCGCGCGGCCGCAGCTGCGCCAGCCGGAGATCTCCGCCGCTCCGGGTGACGAGGAGGAGGTCGCGCACCAGGCCCGGCTCGGGAGCCTCGGCGAGCCAGCGCTCGTACTGCCGCACCGCCCGCTCGGGTCGCTCGGCGGGCTGGACATCCGGCTCGGGATGGAAGTAGAGGAAGGCCCGCGTCACCTCGCGGTCGAAGTCCTCGGTGAAGTGGCCGGCCGCGGTGGCCAGGCTGGCCTGCATGCGCTGCCGCTCCATGACGCTCACCTGGCCGATCCAGCGGTACTGCAGCGCCGCCAGCACGGCGAGGAGGACGAGCAGCACGGCGCCGATGGCGAGCGGCAGGAGGGGAAGGTCGCGCCGGCGAACTATCTGCGCGATCCCAGCCAGGCGAGACATCGCCGTTGAGTCTACCAGCCCGACGCCAGTGCTGAGCCGTGGCGGGAGGGCAATTTACATCGATTACAACTTTCTTGCGGGGGGTCGGAAGACTCGTCGGGAGCGGACCCGTTAGCCTACACTCGGGTATGGAGGATCACGATGTCGAAACGCCCATGGAAGACCGGCCGCAGGGCGGCCCTTTATCTGACTCTGAATCTGACGCTGACTCTGGCGCTGATGCTCCCTTTGCTCCCGTTGGCGCGGCCGGCCCGGGCGGCGACCGAGAAGAAGCCGCCCGCCGACCTTTCCGGCACCTGGAGCTTCGACGAGGATCTGACGAAGCGCCTGCAGGAGGACATCCGCCAGCGGGAGGCCGGCGACAACCGGGGCTCGGGCGGCGGCTGGCAGGGGCCGGGACAGCGGGGCGGTGGCGGGGGCGGCGGGGCCGGGGGCGGCCGGCAGCGCGGCGGCTCCGGCGGCGGGGGTCGGGGTGGCGCCAGGGGTGAGGAGCGAGGCGGCGAGGCGCTGTCGATGACCGACCTCGACGAGCTGACCATCGTCCAGCACGGCGCCGAGCTCACGGTCACCGACAAGGCGGGCAGGGCGCGGGCGTTCCACGCCGACGGGCGCAAGGTCCGCGATGCGGCGGCGCCGGGAGGTCCGGCGCAAGTACGGTCGAGCTGGACCGACGAGGGGAGCCTGGAGGTCGAGGTCACTCCCGCCAAGGGGCCTTCGCGGATCGAGATCTACCAGGTGGCGAACGACCGCAAGAAGCTCTTCCTGACGATCACCGTCGACGGCTCGGGACGGACGCGGAAGTTCGTGCGCGCCTACGACGCCGGCGCCGCGGAGCCGCCGCCCGCAGCCGGTACCGAGCCGCCGCCGGCAGCCGGCACGGAGCCGCCGGGCCGGCGGAGCTGACTCCGCACCCACTCCTTGCGGGCCTGCCACGCCTCCTCGGCCGACCTGTACTTGCGGACACCGGGGACGTGCTTCATGGGGTGCAACCAATAGGCGAGCTGCGTCAGCGAGCAGGCGAGCCGGAGGTTGTCCGGATCGAGCGGAGTACGCGGCTGGGCCCCGGGCAGGTCCGAGACGGAACGAAACTTACGGACCGGCATCACTCCTCCTCGAGCTTGAACTCCTCTTTGATCACTTGAGCGTCCAACCTGTCCTGCGGACGGACGGTATCCCGCTTCATTCTATAGAGCATGCGCGGGGTCGCGACAGAGATCCGGGTGCCGATATCGATTCCCCCTCGGAGGATCTCTGGGTGGAACCGCTGCCACCCACTTCGAGGGCTCTGCCCCTTCCCGGCGAATCGCGACCTTCGGGAAATCACTGCCCACCTCGGGATATTCATTCCCGACCTCGGGAAATCACTCCCGGCCTCGGGAAATCATTCCCGGGCTCGGGAAATCACTCCCGACCTCGGGAAATCACTCCCGGGCTCGGGAAATCATTCCCAGCCTCGGGAAATCATTCCCGAGCTCGGGAGATCACTCCCAGCCTCGGGAAATCATTCCCGGCCTCGGGAAATCATTCCCGGCCTCGGGAAATCATTCCCGGCCTCGGGAAATCATTCCCGGCCTCGGGAAATCATTCCCGGCCTCGGGAAATCATTCCCGGCCTCGGGAAAT
>DATNKQ010000539.1:0-2596 GCA_035603315.1 Thermoanaerobaculia bacterium | reverse complement strand
CCTCCACCCCCGGGCCGGATCCGCGGAGCCCGACACCGGCGCCCTGATCTACGCGCTTCGGCGATTGCCGCCCTCCATCATTGCCGTCAGACACATCGTGCTGGGCCAATCCGCCGACGTCTTCAAGCGGACGCTCAACGTCGACGTCGAGCGCTGGGAGATGCAAAGCGCCCCCGGCCGCCGGCGTCGCTACTACTTCGACGGCAAAGAGACGCTCGCCGTCTACATTGCCAGCCCGTCCGACATCGACGACGTCATCCCGCAGCTCGTTGCGCTCCAGATCGAATGGAACAAACTCCACGCGCTGCTCGGCGCGGAAGACCTGAGCCGCGCCGCGACCACGGAGGAGCAGTTCAAAGTGTTGCAGCGGATGGGCATCTCCGAGGACGACGCCCTCCGGTTGGTCGAGATCTGGAGCGACCTGCTCCCGCCATTACGCCGCATCCAGGCCGAGGAGAAGGATTTCCGCGTGCGGATGCTGGGGGGCAGCCAGATCGGCTACGTCAAGGCGACCCGTCGCTGGTGGCAGCCGATTGAAGATTTGATGCTCAAGGAGGGTGTCGACAAGCGGCCCGTGTATTTCGTCTCCAGCAACACACACAGCCTGGTGAACCTGTTGAGCGGTTCGGCCCGCCGGCATCAGCAGGAAATCGTCGATTACACCGAGCGCAGCAACAACCTCGAGCTGGTGCCCGAGCTCCGCAAACTCCGGCAGGGACAATCGCGCGGGAATTGGGACAACTTTCTTTACTACGCGGCTCGCTCCTACTACGCGCAATCGGCGGAGGCCGGGGAGCGGCGCGCACACCGCACCCGGGAAGAAGAGGAGCGTGGCATCTTCTTTCTCGCCAGCCAGGCCGGCCTCGACGTGGCGGCCCAGGTGATCGTCCTCGACCGCCTGGTCGCCAGCGACCTCGATCCCCGACTGGGAACGCCGGCCGCGGACCGGTTGAAGCGGAGTCCCGCGATCCTGATCAACGTCAACTACCCGTTAGGACTGGGCGCTTACAACGTGTTGCGCGAAGTGGCCGAAAGTATCGGCACGCTTCGCGGTGTCTACGTCCTCGGCAAGGCGGCGACCCTCAACGGCAGCATCGGCGACATCATGATCTCGAACGTCGTCTACGAAGAACACTCCGAAAACACCTACTGGCTCGACAACTGCTTCAGCTTCGATAGCGTGGCGCCTTTCCTGGTTTACGGGTCGGCGCTCGACAACCAGCGGGCCGTCACCGTGCGCGGCACCTTCCTCCAGAACCGCGCCTACCTCGACTTCTATCACCGCGAGAGCTATACCGTGGTCGAAATGGAGGCAGGCCCCTATCTCAATGCCCTTTATGAGGCGGCGGAGTCATCCCGCTATCCGATGCGCGAGAACATCAACTTCACCAAGCTGCCCTTCGACTTCGGCGTGTTGCACTATGCCTCAGACACGCCCTACACGCAGGCGCGCACCCTGGGCGCGCGCGGCCTCTCGTATTACGGCCTCGATTCGACCTATGCGTCGTCGGTTGCGATCCTGCGGAGAATCCTCGCCCAGGAACAGGCCCTTACGACGGACGTTGCGACGCCTCGCTGGGCCGACGCCGAAGCCCGTCAGGGAGCGTAGCTGCAGGTTCCCTCCCCCTCTGGCGGAGGGCAGGGTGGGGGCAGTTAGCGGCACCGTAATGAGACGTTGCTAGCCTGCATTCAACTCCTCGAGTCTCCCCTCCTCCCCACAAAGGCCGCCCTCACCGGCGGCCTTTTGTTTTTGCGGTGATGGATCAGGCGGCGCGCTTGCGTGCGACATTCCGTCGAGCGGCCAGGTCCTGGAGCGCGACGTCGATGCGCCGGTCCGATGGATCGAGGTGCTTGGCTCGCATCACGTGCCGTTGGGCGGCGGCCAGCTGGCCACGCTCCATCTCCGCCAGGCCGAGTTGTAGCGAAAAACCGGGATCGACCGGGCAGGTCAGTGCGGCGCGCTCCAGAAAGGGAAAGGCATCGTCGCGCATCCCCATCTCCCAGAGGAGCGCTCCCAGCTCGGCCAGGACCTCGGGTTCATCGGGCGATGCCTCCATGGCGCGAAGGTAGGCCAACCGGGCGACCTCGGTGTGTCCCAGCTGGCGGTGATCCCGGCCGATCAGGAACCACGGCTGCCAGGAGCCAGGGGCCAGCATCATCGTCCGGCTATACGCCGCTCGCGCCGGCTCCCGATCCCCCAACGCATCGCAGGTCAGACCCAGGCGGAAGGCGACGTCGGCGTCCTCCGGGTCGAGGCGGCTCGCCTCCTCGAGAACCTCGCGCGCCCGCGCGTAATCGCGCACGCGATGGCTAACGATCCCTAGACGCAGACGCGGCAGGGCCTCCCCGTCCGCTAGCGTAACGGCTGCTTCGTAGCGGGCAAGCGCCTCACGAACGTTTCCCGCGCTCTCCGCCTGCTGGCCACTTTCGAGTAGGCGCTCGATTTCCGGCGTCATCGTTTAAACAACGCGCCGCCTCGAAGGGTCCTACGCCGGCCGTGTATCCGTCAGGAAGCGGAGCAGTTCCGGCTCCTCCATCTCCTGGGCCGGGACCAGCGGCGTGTATTGCAGCCGCGAGGCGAGCTTCATGGCCAGCT
>DATNKQ010000266.1:0-13380 GCA_035603315.1 Thermoanaerobaculia bacterium | reverse complement strand
AAGGCGTCGTACGTCACCCGCGTCGCCGGGCCGCCGCCCGCCGGCATCGTCCACAGGACGCGCGCCGAGCCGCGGCCGAGCAGGCCCCAGTAGGCGACGCGACGGCCGCTCGGCGACCAGCTGGGCTGCACCGCGTCGCCGGCGCTCACCAGGCGGCGGGCGCCGTTGGCCACCTCCACCCGCCAGAGCTGGGAGACCGAGGAGCGGCGCCAGGGGCGGTCGGCGACCTCTTCTGTGGCGCAGAGGATCTGCCGCCCGTCGGGCGACCAGGCGGGGTTGTAGCAGGCGAACGGGGTGATCCGGCGGACCGCCCCGGGCCTCCCCCCCGAGACGTCGAGGAGGAAGATGCCGCCGCCGTCGCGCTCCGAGCGGAAGACGATGGAGCGCCCGTCGGGCGAGAAGGCGGGCTCGATGTCGCTCCCGCCGCCGGTGCCGGAGAGGTCGAGAGGGCTGCCGCCGATCTTCTGCAGGAAGATGTGGCTGGCGCCGGCGTCGTCGGCCTTGGTGTAGACGAAGGAGCCGCCGTCGGGAGAGAGGCTGGGGAACGACTCGCTCCCCTCCTGGTCGGTGAGCCGGGTGACCTGGACGTGGACCGGCGGCGAGGCACGGGAGAGCAGCAGTCCTACGACGACGGCGAGGACGGCGAGGCCGAGGACGCCGAGGCCGAGGAGCTGGAGACCGCGTCGCTCGGGCGGCGGGCCGGAGATCGCGGACTCCAGGGCCGTCAGGTCGGAGAGCACCGCGGCCATCGTCGGATAGCGCTCGTCCGGCGGCTTGACGACCATCCTGCCGACGATCCGCGCGAGCTCCGGCGGCGCTTCGGGGAGGACCTCGGCCAGCATCTTGGGCTCGTCGTGGAGCAGGGCGTCGATGGCGGCCTGCTGGTCGCCGGAGCGGAACGGCCGCTGGCCGGCCACCATCTCGAAGAGGACGACGCCCAGCGACCAGACATCGGTGCGCCCGTCGACGTCCTCGCCGCGCGCCTGCTCGGGCGACATGTAGGCGGGCGTGCCGACGGCGAAGCCGGCCCGGCTGCCGGCCGCCGCCCCCGCGAGCTTGGCGATGCCGAAGTCGAGGATCTTGACGATGCCGTCGCCGGTGATCATGACGTTGGCCGGCTTGACGTCGCGGTGCACGATCCCCTTCTGGTGGGCCTTCGTGAGGCCCTGGGCGATCTGGCGGGCGAGCGCCACGGCCTCGGGGACGGGCAGCGGCCCGCGCCGCAACCGCTGCGCCAGCGTCTCGCCGTCGTAGCCGGCCATGGCGAGGTAGAGCTGGCCGTCGGCGGTCTCGCCGACCTCGTGGATGGTGCAGACGTTGGGATGGTCGAGGGCCGAGGCCGCCCGCGCCTCCTGCAGGAAGCGTTCCTTGGCCTTGGCGTCGCGCGTCAGCTCGGGGGGGAGGAACTTGAGGGCGACGGTGCGGCCGAGCTTGGTGTCCACCGCCCGATAGACGATGCCCATGCCGCCGGTTCCAAGCGGGTCGAGGATGCGGTAGTGGGCGACGACGCGCCCGGACATGGCGGGAGGCCGTCGAGCCGGCGCACGACTTGCCGCGGGCTCGGCGCCGGCATCCTGTCCGGCGCCATGGCCGGCGCCCTGGCCGGAGGGGCGGGAGGGAATCTCGACCAGCGTCGTCCCCAGCCCTCGCGGGGCGATCGTCCCCTCCACCTGGGCGAGCTCCGAAAGCACTTTGCCGGCGTCGGCGTAACGCTCCTCCGGCCGCTTGGCGAGCGCCGCAGCGACGATCCATTCGAGGTCGGCCGGCACGCCGGCGCGCAGCCCCGACATCGGCGGCGGATCGCCCCCGAAAGCCGCCTCGCCGTCGAAGGGCAGCCTGGCGGTCACCATCTGGTAGAGGAGGACGCCGAGCGCCCAGACGTCGGCGCGGGCGTCGGCGGGCTCGCCGCGGAGCTGCTCCGGCGCCCGATAGGCCGCCCAGGAGTCTTGGGCGGCAACGGGCGAGAGCCCGAAGTCGACGATGGTCGCCCGGCAGCCGGCGTCGACGACGACGCTGCCGGGATGGAGGTCGCCGTGGACGATGCCGTTGCCGTGCGCCGCCGCCAGCCCCTCGGCGATCTGGGTGGCGAGGTCGATGGCGAGGTCGATGGGCAGCGGACCGCGCGCCAGCCGCTCGCCGAGCGACTCCCCCTCGCAGAAAGCCACGGTGACGTAGAGCTCGCCGTCGGCGGTCTCGCCGGTCTCGTAGACGGCGCAGATGTGGGAGTTGCCGAGGGCGGAAGCCGCTTCAGCGCGGGCGAGGAGACGCTGCCGCTCCTCCCCGCGGGTGCCCTCGGCGCGGACGACCTGGATCGCCACCAGGCGATCGCCCGTCAGGTCGCGCGCCTTATAGAAGGCGCCCGCGGCCCCGCCGGCCAGACGGTCCAGGATCTCGTAGTGGGAGAAGGTGCCGCCGATCAACCGGGGGGTCTTCCTTGGAGTGGCTCGAGCAATGCTGAACGGCGCGGACGGGCGGGAGCTCGCAACGCCCCTACGCCGGCCGAGCCGCCGGTCCTCTTCCGTCCGTCCCTCTGCGCCGAAGGTCTAGGGCGCCGACACGCCTCCTCATTGGATCCCTTTTGGGGAGAAGAAGTCTATCAGAGGATAGGATGCGCCGACGACGACCGCCTAGCCACCCTCTTCCAGGAGCCTTGCGATGAGAATTCAACCCGTCGTGCTGTGCTTCGGCCTCGCCCTGTCGTTGGTGCCGATCTCCCTCCTCAGGGCGGAGGCGCCTACCGCCGCCCCCGGCGACGCGGCGGCGCGGCTCCACGACCTCTTCCACCGCGAATGGGAGCTCCGCTTGCGGGAGGATCCGCGGCTGGCGACCACCGTGGGGTGGCACGAGTACGACGACCGCCTGCCGTCCATGGCCTTTGCCGACCTCGAGAGCCGGACGGCGGCGGCGCGCGCCTTCCTGGCCGAGCTGCAGACGATCGACGCGGCGCTGCTCGGCGCCGAGGACGTCGTCAACGCCGGCATCTGGAGGCGCCAGCTCGAGGACTACGTCGCCGAGTTCGAGCTCGGCGCCTACCAGATGCCGTTCAACGCCGACTCCGGCTTCCATACCGATTTCGCGCAGCTCCCGGACGAGATGCCGTTCTCGACCGCCAAGGACTACGAGAATTACATCGCCCGCCTCAAGGCCTGGCCCCGCTTCGTGGCCCAGGAGATCGAGCTCATGCGGATGGGGCTGAGACGCGGCATGACCATCCCCCGCGCCGTCCTCACGGGCTATGAGGGGACGATCTCCTCCCACGTCGTCGGCGACCCCGCGAAGAGCCTCTTCTACGCCCCCTTCGCCAAGTTCCCCCAGACCTTGCCCGAGGCCGACCGCGAGCGCCTGCGGCGGGAGGGCCGCGAGGCGATCCTCGCCGGCGTCGTCCCCGGCTACCAGGCCTTCCTCGACTTCTTTCGCAGCGAGTACCTGCCGCACGCCCGCGCCACGCTGGGCGCCTCCGAGCTGCCCAACGGGCGCGCCTTCTATCGCCAGGAGATCCGCCACTCGACGACCCTCGACCTGTCGCCCGAGGAGATCCACAAGCTCGGGTTGGCCGAGGTCGAACGCATCTCCGCCGAAATGACCGCGGTGATCCGGCAGACGGGATTCAAGGGCGACTTCGCCGCCTTCCTGGCCTTCCTGCGCAGCGACCCCCGCTTCTACGCCAAGACGCCGGAGGAGCTGCTCGCCAAGGCGGCCTGGACCGCCAAGACGATCGACGGCAAGCTGCCGTCGCTCTTCAAGATCCTCCCCCGCCTCCCCTACACCGTGCAGCCGGTCCCCGACTTCCTGGCCCCCAAGTACACCTCCGGCCGCTACGTCGAGGCGGCCCAGGGGAGCACCCAGCCGGGGATCTACTGGGTCAACACCTACGACCTCGCCCACCGGCCGCTCTACAACCTCGAGGCCCTCACCCTCCACGAGGCGGTGCCGGGCCACCACCTGCAGATCGCCCTCTCGCACGAGCTCTCCGGCCTTCCGGACTTCCGCCGCTACTCGTACCTCTCCGCCTTCGGCGAGGGCTGGGGGCTCTACTGCGAGTGGCTGGGCCTGGAGGCCGGTCTCTACACCGACCCCTACAGCAACTTCGGCCGCCTGACCTATGAGATGTGGCGCGCCTGCCGGCTGGTGGTCGACACCGGCCTCCACGTCATGGGCTGGACCCGCCAGCAGGCCATCGACTACCTCGCCACGCGCACGGCCCTCCCCCTCCACGAGGTCGAGACCGAGACCGACCGCTACATCTCCTGGCCTGGCCAGGCCCTCTCCTACAAGCTCGGCGAGCTCAAGATCAAGGAGCTGCGCAGGCGCGCCGAAGCCGCCCTGGGGCCGAAGTTCGACGTCCGCGAGTTCCACGACGCCGTCCTCGGCAGCGGCTCGGTGCCTCTGGGAGTCCTCGAACAGAACATCGATCGCTTCATCGCCGAGCGAAAGGCGAAGGGGTAGGCCAGGAAAGCACCGCGGGGCGGCGCGTCAACAGCACGAAATGGTGGGGCGGCAGGGCGCGCCTCCGAAGCAGTCTGCGCTGGTGTTGCAATCCTTGATGGGGGAACAGCCGCAGGGGCAGTAGCCGCGGAAGCGGACCTTCGGCTCGATCGGCAGCGGCAGGTCGACGTTCTTGCAGGTCGGCGCCACGGCCGGCACCGCGAGATCGGCGAAGAGGTCGGCACCGGCGTCGCAGCCGGGCGCGGCAGCCGCAGGGGTGGCGAGCGCGGCCGCCGGCTGGGCGGCGGGCGCTGCCGCGGCCAGGGCCGGCGCGGCGGCGGCGAGAGCGAGAGCGACGACTGCGAGGAGCAGGGTGCGCTGGGTCTTGGACATTGGGATTCTCCTTTCCCTTCGAGGTGAACGGGGGGCGTCGAGGGTGCGCTGGCGAGCGGAGCCCTCATTAGTAACAGTGCCCGGGCCTCCGTTCGCCGGGACCCTCTCTCGCGCGGGCCGCCGCTCTCGTCAGCCGCCCGCGGCAACCTTCGCCAGGTAGGCGCGGATGCGCTTCGCGTTGGTGCCGACGTCGCTCTTGCCGACCCTCGATACCGACCGGACGTCCACCCGGCTCCCCGTCCCCGCGGGCTTCACGCGCACCACGACGTCGTCCTTGAAGCCGAACCAGAGCGTGGTCGCCGTCGCTTCGATCCGCCCGGCCGCCGGGTCGGCGGCGACCACGTCCCAGCCCATGGCCCGAGCGGCGGCGAGCGCCCGCGCGAAGGCGGCGGCCGGCGGGGTGTCGAGCTGCAACGGCTGGACGTCTGGATAGGCCGCGCGCTGCGCCGCTGCAACCTCGGGGCCGCCATAGGTCGCCGGATTGGGCGCGCCGGCCCGCAGGGGAAGGATGGCCACGAACGACGGAGGGTCGCTCAGGTCGGTCGAGATGTCATGGATCCAGGGAGCCTTCTTCGCCTGCCGCCCGGTGTTCCAAGGGACGTACGCCACGGCGAGCCCGACGACGACGGCGACGGCCAGGATCCCGAGGGAGCCCGCCCGCAGCCGCGGCACCGCCAGGCCGACGAGACCGCAAACCGCCGCCAATACGCCCACCCCGGCCGCCGCCGCGAGCACCTTGAAGCCGAAGCGGAAAGGCCAGAGGCCGAAACGGACACCGGCGCCGGACAGGGGAAGGAGGAGGAGCGCGGCGACGGCGAGGGCAAGGGGAAGGTAGGAGATCTTCATCAACGGCCTCCTGGATCCTAACGACCCGACAAAACTGTGGGCATTGATCTCAGGGTCCGGGCGAAGCGTTGGCTCTCACCCGCGTCACGCCAGTGTAGACCAGGATCTGCTTTGGAATTGCCGTTCCGTTCGGCCGTTTCAGCCTTCTTCCGCCAGCAGCCGATCGAGAAGCGAAGTCGCCCGCGACCGTGCCTCGATTTCGGCCGTGGCCTGACGGTAGCGCCGCTCGGCGCGGCGGCGCAGGCGCCGCATGGTGCGCAGTGCGAACGGCCACTGTCGGGAGAGGCGCCGGCGAAAGCGGCGGCTGAAGCGCCGCGGCTGCTCGGGGACGGCGCCGACCAAGAGGGTGCGGCAGTTGCGGCGGATGAGGTCCTTGCGATCGGCGTACCCGGGGTCCGCGAAAAAGTCCCCGCTGTCGAGGACGCGGTCGATGAAGCGCGCCAGCCGCGCCGCCGGCCCGTCGAGTGCACCGCGCCTCGCGGCGCTCGTGAAGAGCGTCTCGTGCCCGGCGGCAAGGTCGCGCTCGACGTCCTGGAGGTCGTCCAGGAGCTGCAGGGCGACGCCGTACCCGAAGGCAAATCGCTCCTCCGCCGGAGTCGCCGTCCCGGTCAGGAGGTAGAGGTCGGCGAGGACGCTGGTGCCGCCCTTTTCGCAGCTGATGGCGAGGATTTCAGCCTCGGTGAGCGAATCGACCTGCTGGCGGAGGCTCAGCACCTGCCCGTGATGGATGGCGAGGAGGCTCTCGTGGACGTCGGGAAACTCGCGGCGCGGGAACTCTTCCTCGACCCGCCCCACGAGGCGAAAGACCGCAGCTTCGCTGGCGTCCGCGGCGCGCACCGGTAGCCCTGCCAACCGCCGGCCGAGGCGCTCGTTGAAGGCGCGCTTGGCGCCGCCCGTGACCTCTTGAGCGTCGAGGAGGTTGTCGGTCAGCGGGTAGAGCATGCTGTAGGCGAAGAGGCCGGGGTTCAAGACGACCGGCAGGTCGAGGAGCATCTGCAGGCTGTTGCCGATCCAGACGTTCCGCAGGGCCTGCCAGAGGTCGTCCAGCGGGAGGTCCGGATCGAAGGCCCGCGCCTCGCGGGCGAAGGCCACGGAGCAGGTGAAGAAGGCATCGGCGAAGACCAGGCGCCGGTAGCCGGCGGGCCAGCCCAGCCGCGCATCGCCGAAGCGCTGCAGGCGCTCGCGCAGGCTCTCCCGCCAGGCGCGCCGCGCCGCTTCCCCCTCGGGAGCGTTGCCAGCCGCGGCGGCGAGCTCGTCGATCAGATGCGCGGCGGCGCGGGCGTTGGCGAAGTGCCGGCGGAAGCCGACGGCCGGCCCCAGGTTCGGCAGCTCCTCCGGGGTCGCCTCCCACAGTGCGGCGTGCTCGTCGCGCAAAATCTCAACGCGGGTCCGGAAGCCCGGCTGGAGGGCGATGGGCAGCGGCTGGGCGACGATGGCGGCCTTCACTCGGCGGTCCTCCCTGCCGGGGACTACGAGGAGTCACGGACCGGGGTTTCGGCGCGCGCGCCTTCCTTTGGCATCCATCTCGCACATTCCTGTGCACGCCGAGAGCGGGTTTTCTCCCGCTCGCCGAACAGGGTTCGCGGCGGCTGCCGCCTGATTCCCAGGCGGCGCCAGACCTGCCATCCGGAGGAACTCCATGGTCGCTCATCCCCGCTCGCTCGTCCTCTGCCTCGCCACCGCCGCCCTGCTCCTCGCCGCGGCGCCTCTCCTCGCGGCGCCCGCCGCGGCGCCTCTGCGCGTGGAGACCCGCGCCGCCGCCACCACCGGCCCCTGCATCCCGAGCTCCACCGTCCTCTGCATCGACAACCAGACGGGCGATCAGCGGTTCGAGATCTCCGTCACCTTCTCCACCCGGCAGAGCGGCGGGCACTCCGGCAACGGACAGGCGATCGCGCTCGCGTCCGTCGGGGTCACCCACGGCGGCCTCTTCTGGTTCTTCAGCCAGGACAACCCGGAGGTCCTCGTCAAGGTGCTGGACGGCTGCCCCTTCAACTCCCGTTTTTGGGTCTTCCTCTCCGCCGCCACCAACGTCGGCTTCACGGTTACGGTGCGCGACACCGTGACGGCGAACGAGAACCTCTACATCAATCACGACCTGAACGCGGCCGGGCCGCTCGAGGACACCAACGCCTTCATGTGCCCTTGAGGAAAATGGACTGTAATTCCCGCCGGCAGCCGGCGTAGTAGGGGTGCGCCGGTCTCCGGCGCGCCGGCCGGCACGGGGTCCGCCGGCTCTTTTTTTGCGCGCGCTCCCCTATTCCTCGCGCAGCGCCACCACCGGATCGACGCGGGTCGCCCGCAGGGCGGGGAGCAGGTTGGCGAGGAGCGCCACGACTGCCAGCAACGCGGTCACCAGGACGAAGGTCGGCGGGTCGGTGGCCCGGACGGAGAAGAGCTGGCTGGCGAGCAGGCGGGTCAGTGCGAAGGCACCGGCGAGGCCGATGGCGAGGCCGCAGAGCGCCAGGGTCATGCCCTGCCGCAGGACCAACCCGACGACCGCCGGCTTGGCGGCGCCGAGCGCCATGCGGACGCCGAGCTCGTGGCCCCGCTGCGCCACCGAATAGGACATGACGCCATAGATCCCGATCGACGCCAGGAGCAGCGCCAGGCCGGAGAAGACCCCCAGGAGGATCATCGAGAAGCGGCGCTGCGCCACCGAGCTGGCGAGCAGGTTCTCCATGCTGTCGAGCGCGTAGACCGGCAGGTCGCGGTCGACCGCATGGACGATGGCGCGGACGCTGTTGGCGGCGCCCAGCGCATCGCCGCCGGTGCGCACGGCGAACGACATCGCGGGCACGCCGCGCCCCACCGCTTTCGCCGCCTGCCGGTAGGGAAGGTAGAGCTGGATGCGGGCGTCGGCGTCCAGCCCCTCGTGCTTGGTGTGCCCGACGACGCCGATCACCTGCATCCACCGGGTCGGCTGGCCCGGGTTCGCCGGGAAGGCCACGCGCTTGCCGAGGGGGTCGGTCCGCGGCCAGTAGCGGCGCACGAACTCCTCGTCGACGACCGCCACCGGCACCGCCTCCGGCCCGTTCTCGGCGGTGAACGGGAGGCCCTTCAAGAGCGGCACCCCGAGGGCCTGGAAGAAGCCGGGCGTGACGATGCGGATGTCGCCCCAGGCCCCTGGCTGATTGGGGGGAGGCTGGTAGCCCTCGACGTTCAGCCCGCCGGTCGACCACGAGCCTCCGAAGGGGAGCACGGAGGTGGCGCCCACGGCGCGCACGCCGGACGCCGCCGCCAGCCGGCCAAGCACCTCGTCGAAGAAGGCCGCCTGCGACTCCGGGGTCTTGTACTTGGCCTCCGGCAGCGACAGGCGGAAGGTCAGCAGGTGGTCGGGACGGAAGCCGGGATCGACGCCGGCCAGGCGGGCGAAGCTCCGCACCAGGAGGCCGGCGCCGGCGAGAAGAGCCAGCGCCAGGGCGATCTCGACGATCACCAGGCCGCGCCGCAGCGAGGCGCCGGAGCGGTCGGCGGCCCCGCTCCTGCCGCCCTCCCGCAGGACCTGCTGGGTATCGGTCCGCGAGGTCCGGAGGGCAGGGGCGAGCCCAAAGAGGAGGCCGGTCGCGAGCGCCAGCCCGAGGGTGAAAAGGAGCACGGTACTGTCGATCCGCAAGGCTTCGGTGGGCAGTGGCAGCTTGGCGACGTGGAGGGCTGCGACATAGCGCACCCCCCAGGCAGCCAGGAGCAGCCCAAGGCCGCCGCCGGCGAGCGACAGCAGCAGGCTCTCGGCAAGGAGCTGCCGCACGAGCTGCCAGCGGCTCGCCCCCAGGGCCGTCCGCACGGCGATCTCCTTGAGCCGCGCGGCGGCGCGGGCGAGCAGCAGGTTCGCCACGTTGGCGCAGGCGATGAGGAGGACGAAGCCGACCGCCCCCAGGAGCACCAGGAGGGCCGGCTTGAGGTTACCGGTCGCCTTCTCGGCGAGCGGGGTGACGACGAGGCTCCAGTCCGGCGGGTACTGGTCAGGGTAGTCGTGCTTCAGCCGCTCGGCGAAGGCCTTCATCTCGGACTGCGCGCGCTCGACGGTTATCCCCGGCGCCAGCCGCGCGGTCAGCGCCAGATACTCGTTGGTGCGCTTGGTGTCCGCGAAGTCCTCGGGCTTCAGGACCAGCGGCGACCACAGCTCGGTCGTGCGGCCGAAGAAATCGTGGAACGACGGGGGCATGACGCCGACGACCTCGTAGCCCTCGCCGTTCAGGACCAGCTTCTTGCCGAGGGCGTCGCGCCCGCCGCCCAGAAGGCGCCGGCACAGACCATCCGAGAGGACCACCACGCGGTCGTGGCCGGCCTGGTCCTCGCCCGGCAGGAGAGTCCGGCCGAGGGCGGCGCGCACACCCAGGGTCTGGAAAAAGCGCCCGGAGACGGCGGTGCCGGTCAGCCGCTCCGGCTCCCCCATCCCCGTCAGGTTGACGCTCCAGCCGTTCTCGACCGCCACGGCGGAGAAGACCCGGGTCTGCGCCGAGTAGTCGCGGAACCCCGGCGCCGAGACCGGCGCCTGCAGGTGATTGAGCGAGGGGTAGAAATGCTCGACGGTGACCAGACGTTCGGGATCGCGGTAGGCCAGCGGCCGCAGGAGGACGGCATCGACGACCGAGAAGATCGCCGTGTTCGCCCCGATGCCCAAGGCCAGCGTCAACACGACGAGGGCCGAGAAGCCCGGCGAGAGCGTGAGGCGGCGGATGGCGTACCGGAGATCCTGCATCAAAGACCTCGCTTTCGGGCATTGGAGCAGACAGGGCTGTCTGCGGGTCCTGTCACGGCGCCGTATCCCGCGCGACGGCACGCGCGGGAGCCCCCCTCATCCAATCGGGCACCGCGCCACCCGCCGACTCCTGATCAGAACTACGGCCGGCCGGGTAGAAAGGTTCCGGGAGGCTCAATTTGGCCTCGCGCAGCGACTGGCAGCGCCTGTCCTCTGCCTCTGCAAGCGCGCGCCGATGCGGGGCGCGCCCCCGAAGGAGCGGAGCGAGGCCAAATTGAGCCTCCGGCAAGGGCGTCCACGGCCGGATCGCTGTAGTCTAGTGGAATGAGGCCGATCACCGCCGCCGACGTCATGAACCCTCAGGTACTGACCGTGCCGGGCGACTGGACGGTCAAGGAGCTGGCCGACTTCCTTGTCCGCCACGAGATCTCGGGGGCGCCGGTCGAGGACAGCGCCGGGCGGTTGGTGGGGGTGGTGTCGGTCACCGACGTCGCCCAGGTGGTGGCGGAGAGCGTCGAGCCGGAAGCCCGTTCGGGCCGCGAGTTCTTCGTCCGCGAGTGGGACGAGGGGCCGGCGCCCGAGAAGGCCCGCCACCCGAGCCTCGACTCGGTAGGCCTTCTGGTGCGCGACATCATGAATCCCGACCTCTACTCGGTTCCGGCGGAAACCCCCGTCCCCGAGGTCGCCGAGATCCTCGTCGAGAGCCACATCCACCGCCTTCTCGTCACCCGCGACGAGCGCGTCGTCGGCATCCTCAGCACCTCGGACCTGCTGGGCCTTCTCATCGAGAAGGACTGAAGGGATCAAGACGACGTCCCTCCGTCCGCACGCCCCGCCGCTCGCGCTCCTCCTGACCCTGGGCGCTCTCCATTCAGTGCCGGGAGTGGCCGCAGATCCACGCCAGGAACCCACCTTCTTCGAGGCGATCGACGTCGACGTCGCCGAGATCGAGGTCTTCGTCGCCGACCGCGAGGGCCGCCCGGTCTCCGGCCTCACCGCCGCCGACTTCGAGCTCTACGAGGACGGGCATCCGGTCGCCATCAGCAACTTCTACGCCGCCGCAGACGCCGCGAGCACCGCCCCGGCGGGCGCGGCGGCCCTGCCGGATGGTGGGGGACCGGCAGCCGAGGTGGCGGCCTCGAAGGCGGAGGAAGAGCAGCGCCTCTACCTCGCCGTCCTGGTCGACAACTCGAGCCTGGCGGCCATGGCGCGAAACCGCGCGCTCGCCGCCCTTCGCGGCTTCGTCGGCTCGCGTCTCGGTCCGCGCGACCGGCTCCTCCTGGCCGCCTACGACGGCACGCTGCGGGTGCGGCAGGCGCCGACCGGCGACGCCGCCGCGCTCGCGGCCGCCCTCTCCGAGCTGGCGGCGGGCTCGACCCGCGGCTTCGAGGGGGAGATGGAGCGCCGGCGGATCCTCGACGAGCTGAGCGGCGGCTCCCTCCCCACCGCCGGCGAGCACCCGGACACCTCGGCGGCCGAGGCCGAGGCGATCTTCGCCGGCATCCGCCTCTACGCCGAGGCGCGCCACGCGGAGACGCGGCGGACGGTGGCCGCCCTCGACGAGCTCCTCTCTTCGCTCGCCGGCCTGCCGGGCCACAAGGCGCTCCTCTACGTCGGCGGCGGCATCGCCCTCCGGCCCGGCGAGGCGCTCTTCCAGGCCTGGCGGGACCGCTACCCCTGGATGGCCGCCCGGGTAGGCGCGGGGCTCGATGCCTTCCAGACCGACGCCACCCGCCTCGTCGACCAGCTCATCGAGCGCGCGGACGCCGGGCGGGTAACGGTCTACGCCCTGGGGATCACGGCGGGGGTCTCGACGGTCCCCTCCGAGGCCGCCGGAGGCCGCACCTGGACGCGCGAGCTGGCCGCTCTCGAGAGCCTGCAGCTCGGCGAGCCGCTGCGCCGGCTGGCCGGCGCCACCGGCGGGCTCGCCGCCATCGACGCGCCGAGCGAAGGGCCGCTCCTCGCCGGCCTGCGCGGCGACCTCGACTCCTACTTCTCGCTCGGCTACGCCCCCCTCCACGGCCGCGACGGCGCCCGCCACCGGGTGGAGGTGAAGACCCGCGACCGCACGCTCACCGTCCGCACCCGCGAGGCCTATCGCGACCGCGCCGGCGGCGAGCTGGCGGCCGACCGCGTGCGCTCGGCCCTCCTCTTCGGCGGCGTGGCGAACGCGCTCGGCGTAGCCATCGACTTCGAGCAGGAGCGCCCCGGCCCCGAGGGTCAGGTCGAGGTCTCGGCGCTCGTCAAGTTCCCGCTCGCCAAGCTCGTCCTGCTGCCGCAGGAGACGGTGCACGAGGGGCGGGTGCGGCTCTTCGTGGGGGCCCGCGACGAACGCGGGCGGACCTCCCCCATCGTCGAGGTGGCGGTGCCCATCCGCATCCCCAACGAGAACCTGCTGGCGGCCCTCGGCCAGACCGTCGGCACCCGCGTCACCCTGCGCCTGCGGCCGGGCGAGCAGCGGGTGGCGGTGGCCCTGCGCGACGAGCTGGGGAAGACCGACTCGACGGTCACCGCCGCCTACACCGCCGGCCGAACGGACGGCGCGGCGCCGCATGGCCCGTCGTTCTGAGAGAACGGCCGCCGGCGAGACGGCGGCGCGCGTCCTGCTCCTCCTGCTGGCCGCGGCGGCCGCGCAGCTGGCAGCGGAGCCGGCGCCGCCGGCGCGGAGGCCGCCGGTCCGGGTCTTCCGCAGCGGAGGGTTGCGGGCGGAGAGCGCCGCCCTCCTGGTGAGCGGCCAGGAGGGCGGCGAGATCCCCCTCGCGATTCTCGCCCTCCCCTTCCCGCCGGCTGCGGCCGGCGCGGATGCCAGGGCCGCCGTCCCCGTGATCGTCGAGGTGGACGGCCCAGCTCTCCTCGCCGGCCAGGGCGGCGACCTCCTCCGCTTCGAGGTCTGCCTCTACGCGCTGGCGGCGCCCGGAGCGGGAGACGGCCGGCTCGCCTCGCAGCTGACGACGATCGAGGTGGACCTGGCCGACCTCCGCCCGCGGATCGCCCGGGGCGGCATCCGTTTCGCC
>DATNKQ010000462.1:0-3711 GCA_035603315.1 Thermoanaerobaculia bacterium | reverse complement strand
CCCCGCGGTCGCCATCCTCGATCCCGACGGCACCCTCCTGGTCTCCCAGCGCGACGGCGAGTTCCGCAATGCCAGCGCCCTTCTCTCCGTGCACGAGATCGCCGCCTTCTTCACCCGCTGGTCGCCGGAAGCGCCTGTCTGACATCATATGGACGAGGGAGCGAAGTCATGGGACAGCCGCTGGCGATCACGAAAGACCTGATCAAGACTGAGGTCGACAAGGTGCAGGAGGAGTACCTCGAGGTTCTCTACCGAGTCGTCAAGGCTCTCGAAGAGCCGCCAAGAGAAGCTCCGTATCCTGAGGCGAAAGCGGCGTGGGAGTCTTTCGTCGCGGAGACCTACGGCTCCTTCGCCGACGACCCGATCTCCCGCGGTGGGCAAGGCGATTACGAGGCTCGAGAGCCCGCAAACTAACGTACTTGCTGGACACCTGCATTCGGTATCTCAGCATCCGAAGGTTCCTCGCAGGGACTCCAGGTGTTAGGGGCCAGGCCCAGGCCCTGTATATTCCAAGACTAGCGGCTTAGCCTCATCCCACATTTTCAGAACTTGTTCTGCCATTATGGTCGCCAGATTCAACTGCGAAGGAGGCATGAAAGCTGTATTTACTTGCAAGCCAAGTTCTTTGGAAATGCGCTTAGCAAGCCTTTGTCCAGACCAATACCAATAACTAGGATAGATCTCGTAATAGGCTTCGTCGACTTTTCCGAGTTGATCGATGTAGGCGATATCAAGATAGGATCTTACGCACAGACCAGCGCGCCCTCTTAGGGCCTCTTCCAGTTCGAGTAAAGCACTAGTAACGTTTACAGGGATACGGGTAAATGCTGGAGTTCTCTTGTATGCAGAGAGGACCATCAACAGTCCCTTTTGCTCACCTGTAAACGATCGATCAAAGAAATAATAGAATGGGATGCAACGAGGCGCTTCTCCAAGGTGTTCGATATTTGTAATCTCAAGGAAACTGTACTGGAAGATCTCGTAGAGAGTGATCGGCGCACCGTCATTCCAAATCTCGACACAATCGTATAGATCGCCACTGCTCCCGCAGGTCTTCGGAATGAGACGCAGCAGTGGCCTCAGCTGCTGCTCAGCAACGATCGTCTGCCTTTCGAGTAGTTGCGTCTGCGCCTCGGCGTTTCGATGAGAGGCTCGCGTCACCGCCCACGCCATTATCCCTAACATGATCGACGACACTGTTCCGAGGATCGCAAATAGAACTTCGAAAAAATCCTTGTTCTCCACCAAGAATTTCTTAGCTACCATGAGCATGAGAAGCATATAGTGCATATCGGTCAGTCACCTATTCATGTCGACCCCGGTTCGGCCTCCCTGCCTCCACCTCGAGAACGCATTATGACATCGCAGGCGCGTTTTCGAACTGGCTTGTCAGGCGGCCTTGCCACAGAGGTCGAGCACAACCTCCACCCGCCTGTTCTTCTGCCTCCCGGCGGGGTCGTCTGTGCCGTCGGGCTTGGCGTTGGGGGCTACCGGGCGGCGCTTACCCCATCCTTTGGTGGATGTCGCAGCAGGTAGGGCCCGATGGGCGACGAGCCAGTCCTTGACGGACTGGGCGCGCTTCTCGCTCAGGGTCTGGTTGTAGCTGTCGGAGCCTTTGGCGTCGGTGTGGCCCTCGACGCTTGCCGGGAGCTGGCCGGCTTGGGCGAGGAGCGGCACGAGGGCCTTCAGGGTCTCCTCGGCGTCCGGCGAGAGAGTCGCCTTGTCGAATGCAAAGAGGGCGTCGGCACCGACGAGAAAGCGCTTGCTGCAGCGCTCGTCCTCGGCCTTGATGGCCTGGATGCCCTTCGGAACCTGGATCTCGCCGGGCTTCTGCCAGGAACCCTTTGGCTGCTGGATCTCCCCCGGCGTCTGCCAGGTGCCGGCTGGTTTCTGCACCTCGTACTGCGCGAAGACAGGCGCGGCGACGGCGAGGAGCAGGCTGAGGACGCACCAGCAGCGTAGGACGCGAATCATTGGGACCTCCCTCGTTCTTCGGGTGTGAGCCTGCAGGGCAATTGTCGCGTGTTCCCAGGTTGGCTGCAACCCGGACCGGCGGCGCCTCGTAGAGTTAAGAAGAGGAGGGGCGGTACGGTCACTCAGAGGATACGCGGGACCTCGAGAAAAAGCTGGAGAGTCGATCGGCGGCCGCTCGCGGCGTTGCTGCTTCTGTTGGCACTCTTAGCGGCCGCGTCGGCGTTCGGAGCCAGCCCGGAGCCGGCTCTCGCGCTCGTCGGGGGACGGATCTATCCGGCGCCCGAGGCGGCTCCCATCATGGATGGCACGGTCGTCGTGGCGGACGGCAAGATCGTCGCCGTGGGGCCGCGCGGCAGCGTGGTCGTTCCTGCCGGCGCCCGGGTGGTCGATTGCAAGGGCCTGGTTGTCACGGCCGGGTTCCAGAACAGCCACGTCCACTTCACCGAGGCGAAGTGGGCAGGAGCGGGGGCACAGCCGGCGCCTGCGCTCGCCGGGTATCTGGCGGCGATGCTGACCCGCTACGGTTTCACGACCGTGGTGGACACCGCATCGAGCCTGGACAACACGAGCGCGCTGCGCCGGCGCATCGAATCGGGCGAGGTCGCTGGGCCGCGCATCTTCACCGCCGGCGAGGGGATCTATCCGCCGGACGGCATCCCCTACTACCTGAAGACCACCCTGCCCGCCGAGGTTCTGCGGCAGCTGCCGCAACCGGTCACGCCGCAGCAGGCCGTCGAGGTCGTCGCGGCGCACGTCCGGGGCGGCGCCGACATCACCAAGCTCTTCACCGGCTCCTGGGTGAAGCGCGGCACGGTGCTGCCGATGCCGGAGGAGATCGCGGCCGCCGCCGCGGCCGAGGCCCATCGCCACGGCAAGCTGGTCTTCAGCCACCCTTCCAACCTGACCGGCCTGGAGGTCGCGATCCGCGCCCACGTCGACGTCCTCGCCCACGTGCTGGACGACGCCCGCGGCCTGACGCCGGAGCACCTGAAGCGGATGAAAGCGCAGGACATGGCGGTTATCCCGACGCTCAAGCTGTTCGGCCGTCCGCCTTACCTCTTCGAGCTGCTCGACGAGGTGCGCGACTACTTCCATCTGGGCGGGCAGATCCTCTTCGGCACGGATGTCGGCTACCTGCCGGACTACGATCCCACTGCCGAGTACGAGGGGATGGAGAGCGCGGGGCTCGGATGGCGCGACATCCTCGCCACCCTGACGACGGCGCCGGCCCAGCGCTTCGGCGAAGCATCCCGGCGCGGTCGTATCGCGGCCGGGATGGACGCCGATCTCGTGATGCTGGCAGGAGATCCGGCCGCCGGCCCCCGCGGCTTCGTGGACGTCCGCTACACGATCCGCGGCGGGCGCGTGATCTTCACCGCTCCCTAGGTCTCCCAGCCCCGCGCGTTCTCCTTCAGGAAATCACTCTCCTTTACACGCCTTACACATCGATCCTTACACCAATATGTAGATTTAGCTCATCGTCGCTGTAACGTTCAGTATTCACGCGGCGCCTCTCCCTTCACACCCCGACTCCCGGCGCGGCGCTCCTGCCGCCAGGGCGAGCCGGCGTGCCAAGAAGGAGACGTCCATGAAAGGCTTTCTCATCGCTCTGTCCCTCACCCTCGCCCTCGGCGCCGCCAGCCTGCCGGCGGCCGCCACCCGGTGTCCGGGCTGCTTCGGCGCCTCGACCTGCCCGGCGCCGCCTCCCTGCCCGGCCAGCGCGCTCCACGTGTCCCT
>DATNKQ010000400.1:0-12325 GCA_035603315.1 Thermoanaerobaculia bacterium | reverse complement strand
GCCGCCTCTACACCCTGTCGGAGAAGACCCGGAACGTCCTCAAAGACCTCCACACGGACGTCGAGGCGGTGGTCTTCCTGGCGCCGCAGGAGGAGCTCTACACGCCGGTCAAGGAGCTCCTCGCCCGTTACGCGGCGGCTTCGCCGCATATCCGCGTGCGGATGATCGATCCCCAGAAGAACCCCGTCGAGGCCGAGCAGCTGGTCAAGAAGTACGAGGTGACGAGCGCCGGCGTGGTGATCGCCACCCCCAAGGACCGCCGCGTCCTCGACAGCGCCGAGCTCGCCGACTTCGACCTCTCGGGGATGCAGCTCGGCCAGAAGCCGGAGATGACCGGCTTCAAGGGCGAGCAGCTCTTCACCAGCGCTCTCCTCCAGCTGTCCGAAGGGAGGAAGCCGAAGATCCTCTTCACCACCGGCCACGGCGAGGCGTCGCTCGACGACCAGGGACCGCACGGCCTCTCGGGCGCCCAGGAAATCCTCGGCCGCGACAACTTCGACATTTCGGAGTGGGCGTCGCTCGGCAAGCCGGCCATTCCCGACGGCACCGACATGGTGGTCATCGCCGGCCCCAAGGCGAGCTTCGTGCAGCCCGAGCTCGACATCCTCTCCGCCTACCTGAAGAAGGGCGGCCGGGTGCTGGCGCTGGTGGACCCGGTGCTCGGCAAGGCCGCGGGCACGGGCCTGGTGCCGACGGGGCTCGAGGCCTGGCTGGCCGGCTACGGCGTCAGCGTGGGGCAGAACATCGTCGTCGATCCCTCGAACCCGCTGCCGTTCTTCGGCGCCGAGACCATCTTCGCCAACCGCTACGGCGACCACGCGATCACCAAGTCGTTGAAGCAGGGGAACCTCCCGGTGCTCCTGAGCCTGGCGCGCTCGGTGGGCAAGGGGAACGCGGCGGCCGGCTTCACCGTCACCCAGCTCGTCGAGACGAGCGCCGGCGGCTGGGGGGAGACCGACCTCGCCCACTTGGAGAAGGTGGCCAAGGATGCCACCGACCTGGCCGGCCCGGTGCCCCTAGCCGTCGCGGTGACTGCGGAGCCGCCGCCCGATGAGGCGGCTGCGGCGGCCGCGGCCGCACCGCCGACGGCGTCGGCCCCCGCCGCCTCTGGAAAGCCGCGCGGGATGCGCCTGGTGGTCTTCGGCGATTCGGATTTCGCCGGCAACCAGCTCCTGCGCGCCAACGTGGGCAACTCGGTGCTGCTGTCGAACGCCCTCAACTGGCTGGTCGAGCGCGAGTCGCTCCTGGGCATTCCGCCCAAGAAGACCGAGCAGGTGCACCTGTCGCTCACCCAGAGCGAGATCCGCACGGTGTACCTCCTGGCCTTGGGCCTGCTGCCGGGGCTGGGCGTCGTGCTGGGGGTCTTCGTCTACCTCCGGAGGAGGCGGTAGACCGTGCGCCCGCGGACGCTACTCATCCTTCTCGTCGTCGTCGCCGGCCTCGGGCTCTTCATCTGGTTCGGCGACCGCAAGCTGCCGTCGAGCGACGAGCGGGCGAAGCAGGCGAAGAAGGTCTTCGCCGAGCTCAAGCGGGAGGACGTGACGGGCCTCGCCATCCAGTGGGAAGGCCGCGACGTGCGGATGGAGAGGGTGAAGGCGCCGCCGGCGGCCAAGAAGGCGGGCGAGAAGGCGGACAATAAATCGGACGACAGGTCCGACGACGTCATGCCGCCGGCCGCCGACTGGCAGCTCACGCGGCCGGTCGCCGCCCGCGCCGACGCCCTCGCCGTCAACGGCTTCCTGGACTCGCTGACCGGGCTCGAGAAGACCCGCACGCTCGACCATCCCGATCCGCGGGCGCTGGGCCTCGACAAGCCGCAGGCCACGGTGCGGCTGGTGACGACCGGCGGCGAGAAGACCCTCACCCTGGGTGCCAAGATCCCCACCGGCGGCGAGGTGGTGGCGTCGGTCTCCGGCGACGCCGACGCCTACGTCGTCAGCGATTCGATCCTCTCGAGCCTGAAGCGCGAGCCGGGGGAGTGGCGGGACCGCCAGATCGTCCACGCCGACCGCGATCAGATCGACCGCGTGACCCTGACCGGCAAGGGCGGCAGCCTCCTCCTCGCCCGCCGCGGCCAGGGCTTCTGGATCGAGAGCCCGGCAGCCCTGCGCGACCCCGTCGACCGCGATCTCATGGACGGCCTGCTCTCCGATCTCACCGGCCTGCGCGCCGACCGCTTCGTCGACGATCCCAAGAAGACGCCGTCCGAGCTCGGCCTCGCGCCGCCGAAGGGCGTCGTCGAGGCGATCGTCCGCGGCAGCGCCACGCCGCTGCTGGTCGAGATCGGCGGCCCGGTCCCATCTGCTTCAACCCCGCCCGCAACCCCGCCGCCCGTGCCGCCGGGGGAGACGCCGCCACCGGCGGCTCCGCCGCTCGACGCCTACGCCCGCACCGCCGGCCAGCTCATCGAGACCCAGAGCGGCCTACGGACCCAGGTCGACCGCGCTCCCGCCGACTGGCGCTCGCGGCTGCTGTCGAGCTTCCAGGTCCACCAGGTCGACTCGGCGCGGGTGACCGATCCTGCCGGCGCCATCGCCCTCTCCCGCAATGGCACCGATTGGAACCGCGGCAAAGACCTGGTCTCCTATACGCCGGTCTCCGACTTCCTCTTCGATTTGACCGGCGCCAAGGCCGACCGCCTGCTGTCCCCCGCCGAGGCGAAGAGCCAGGGGATGGCCCTCGACAAGCCGGCGCTGACGGTGGCGATGAAGGGCAAGGACGTCGGCGAGGAGACGGTGACGATCTACCCGCCGGCGGCGGCGGGAGTCCCCGCCCGCGTGAGCGGCCGCGACACCGTCCTCCTCCTTCCCAAGGACAAGTGGGCCGCCATCGAGAAGCAGCTCGCCGCCGTCCGCGCCGCCAAACCGCTGCCGCCGGAGCCGAAGGCCAAGCCGTAGGCTAGCGCTTCTCCGTCGTTGCCGCCGCGCCGGACATCACGCTGTGGTGCCGGCCGTACCCGAAGTAGATCACCAGGCCGATGGCGAGCCAGATGACCAGCCGGAGCCAGTTCTCGGACGGCAGGCTGAACATCAGCAGCAGGCAGCTGAGGATTCCCAGGATCGGCACCGCCGGCACCAGCGGCGCGCGGAAGGGCCGCGCCGCGTTCGGGTTGGTGCGGCGCATGATGAGGACCGCCGCGCAGACGATGAGGAAGGCGAGGAGCGTCCCCATGTTGACCAGCATCAGCAGCACGTCGATGGGCAGGAAGGCGGCCAGGACGGCGACGAAGAGGCCGGTCGCCAAGGTCGACTTGTAGGGGGTGCGGAAGCGCTCGTGGACGGCGCCGAAGAAGCCCTTGGGCAGGAGGCCGTCGCGCGCCATGGCGAGGAGGACGCGCGGCAGCGACAGCATCAGCACCAGCAGGACCGAGGTGATGCCGATGGCTCCGGCGAAGGCGATGATGAGCTTCGCCCAGCCCAGGCCGACCTGCGAGAAGGCGGTCGCCACCGGGGCGGCGATGTCGAGCTTGTCGTAGCGGACCATGCCGGTCAAGACCGCGATGACGGCGATGTAGAGGGCGGTGCAGATCAAGAGCGACGAGATGATGCCGATGGGGACGTCGCGCTGCGGATTGCGCGCCTCCTCGGCGTGCGTCGACACCGAATCGAAGCCGATGTAGGCGAAGAAGGCGAGGGCGGCGCCGGCCAGCATGCCCACCGGCTTGCCGCCGGCGTCGGTGTGGCCGGCCAGCATCTTGCCGAAGAAGCTGACGCCGGTCAGCCCGTAGGGGGCGAAGGGGTGCCAGTTGGAGGCATGGACGTAGAAGGCCCCCACGGCGATGACGAAGAGCACCGCCGAGATCTTCAGCGCCACCATGGTGGCGTTGAAGCTGGCGCTCTCGCGGATGCCGACGACGAGGACGACGGTCACCGCCACCACCACCACGACCGCCGGCAGGTTGATGAGGGAGCCGGTGGCGACCAGCCGGCCCAGCGCGGGGTCGTAGGCGACGACCGGCCCGTTGAGAGCCAGCGGCACCTTCACCCCGAAGGAGTCGAGGACGCTCTGGAAGTAGCCGGACCAGCCATTGGCGACCGTCGCCGCGCCGATGGCGTACTCGAGCACGAGGTCCCAGCCGATGATCCAGGCGAAGAGCTCGCCCAGAGTGACGTAGGCGTAGGTGTAGGCCGAGCCGGCGACCGGCGCCATGGAGGCGAACTCGGCGTAGCAGAGAGCGGCGAAGGTGCAGGCCAGGCCGGCCACCACGTAGGACAGCATGAGCGCCGGCCCGGCGGTGCGGCTGGCGATGGCGCCCGTCGTCACGAAGATGCCGGAGCCGATGATGGCGCCAATCCCCAGGCTGGCGAGCTGCACCGGCCCCAGCACCCGCCGCAGCCGGTTCTCGCCCGCCATCTCCGCCAGGAGGAGGCTCAGCGGTTTCGTTCGAAACAGTGGGTTGCCGGCCATGGCCATTCGACCTCCGCGTGATGAGGAGCCGGCGGCGGCTAGGGCTGCTTCGGCCCCGGCGGGCTCCCGGGGTCGACGTCGGTGGCGAGCGACCCCGCGGGCGAGACGCCGTGCTTGCCGATCTCGTGCTCGATCGCGTGCGACTGCGACATGACGCTGTGGTAACGGCCGTATCCGAAGTAGATGATGAAGCCGACGAGCAGCCAGATCCCCAGCCGCGCCCAGTTCTCCGGCGGCAGCGAGAACATCAGCAGCAGGCAGATGCCGATGCCGAGGAGGGGCGTGACCGGCGCGCCCCAGACCCGGAACGGGCGATCCGCATCCGGATGGGTGCGCCGCATGATCAGCACGGCGGAGCAGACGATGACGAAGGCGAGGAGGGTGCCGATGTTGACCAGGTCGGCGAGGATGCGCAGCGGCAGGAAGCCGCCCATCAAGGCGACGAAGAAGCCGACCAGGATCGTCGCCTTGTAGGGGGTGCGGAACTTGGGGTGCACGGCGCCGAAGAAGGAGCGGGAGACCAGGCCGTCGCGCGCCATGGCGAGCATCACGCGGGGCTGCGAGAGCATCATTACGAGGAGCACTGAGGTGATGCCGGTCAGCGCTCCCAGCGAGATGATGAACTGCGCCCACGGCAGCCCCACCTGGGCGAAGGCTGCGGAGACCGGGGCGTTGATGTCGATCTTGTCGTAGCGGACCATGCCGGTGAGGATGGCCGACACCGCGATGTAGAGGACGGTGCAGAGGATGAGCGAGGTGACGATGCCGATGGGCACGTCGCGCGGCGGGTTCTTGGCCTCCTCGGCATGGGTCGACACCGAATCGAAGCCGATGTAGGCGAAGAAGATGATCGCCGCCCCGGCGAGCATCCCCAAGGGTTCTCCCCCGGGCGCCGTCTGGCCGAAGAGCGTCTTGCCGAAGAAGCTGACGCCGGTCAAGCCGTAGGGCGCGAAGGGGTGCCAGTTGGCAGGGTTGACGTGCATGGCGCCGACGACGATGACGAAGAGCACCACCGACAGCTTGATGATGACCATGGTGGCGTTGACGCTGGCGCTCTCCCGGATGCCGATCACCAGGATGACGGTGACCAGGCAGGTGATGACGATGGCGGGGAGGTCGAGGACGGTGCCGGTGGCGACGATGTGCCCGAGCTTGGGGTCGAAGTCGAAGGGCGCGTTGGTGAGCACCGCCGGCAGGTGGAGATGGAAGATGCCGATGAAGTCCTGGAAGTAGTGCGACCAGCCGTGGGCCACGGTGGCCGAGCCGACCGTGTACTCGAGCACCAGGTCCCAGCCGATGATCCAGGCGAAGAGCTCGCCCAGGGTGGCGTAGGCGTAGGTGTAGGCCGAGCCGGCCACCGGCACCATGGAGGCGAACTCGGCGTAGCAGAGGGCAGCGAAGATGCAGGCGAGGCCGGAGACGACGAACGACAGCACCAGCGCCGGTCCGGCCTTGTCGTGGGCCGCCACCCCGGTCAGGACGAAGATGCCGGTGCCGATGATGGCGCCGACCCCCAGGGCCGAGAGCTGCACCGGTCCGAGCACGCGGCGCAGCCGGTGCTCCCCCGCCATCTCCTCGAGGAGAAGAGAGAGCGGTTTCGTTCTCATCAGTGGGTTGTTGGCCATGCGCTTCTGGACCTCCCGAGGTTGGTGGTTCGAGTTCGTTAGGGCTTCTTGCGCCAGAGGAAGTAGACCGGGATCCCGGTGAGCACGATCAGGAGGCCCGGCCAGGTGGTCTGCGTCTTGTAGAGCAGCAGCACGAGGACGATCACCGTCGCCCCCACCAGATAGAGAGCCGGCACGATGGGATAACCGAACGCCTTGTAGGGCCGGTCGGCGTCCGGGCGCAGGCGCCGCAGGCGGAAGAGGCCGGCGATCGTCAGGATGTAGAAGAGGAGCACCGAGAAGACCACGTAATCGAGCAGGTTGCTGTAGAGGTTGCCGTACTGCGGGAGGTGGGTGCGCGGGTCGAGGAGCGGAGCGCCGAGGGCGTCGCGCAGGCGGGTCCGCGGTAGCACCAGGAGAGCCGTCCAGACGCACTGGAGGGCGAGCCCGACGGCCGGCACGTGCCGCTCGTTCAGCCGTCCGGTGGCGCGGAAGAAGACGCCGTCCTTGGCCATCGCGTAGTAGACGCGGGCGCCGGCCAGGATGAGGCCGTTGTTGCAGCCGAAGGTCGAGATCATGATGGCGACCGCCATCATCGACGCCCCCACCGGCCCGAAGATCACCGAGAGGGCGGCGGTGGCCACCCGGTCGTCGGCCGCCGTCTGGATGGCCGCGAGCGGCAGCGTCGACAGGTAGGCCAGGTTGGCCAGCACGTAGAGCCCGGTCACCAAGGCGGTGCCGGCGGCGAGCGAGAGCGGGATGTTCCGCCGCGGGTCCTTGACCTCGCCGGCCGTGAAGGTGATGTTGTTCCAGGCGTCCGAGGAGAACAGCGATCCCACCTGGGAGACGCAGAAGGCGACGAGGAGGCCGAGCGCCCCGGCCGCCGCCGAGACCGCCGGCAGGCCCGGCAGGTCGGGGCGGATGAGGCTGACGTTCTGCGGCGTCCAGAGGTCGTGGAAGTTGGCGGCCACGGCCTGGGCGTTCCTGCCGACGAAGACGCCGAGAATGATGAGGGCGGCGAGCGACAGGGTCTTGGCGGTGGTAAAGGTGTTCTGGATGAGCTTACCCAGGCGGATGCCGCGGGTGTTGACGAGGGTGAGGGCGATGATGAGCAGAATGCCGACGAGCTGCTGCATCGACAGCGAGACGGCATAGCTCCGCGAAATATCGATGGGCGGCACGATCCAGGCGGTCGGCGAGACCGCGGGGACGAGCACGCCCAAGAAGCGGGAGAAGCCGACGGCGACGGCGGCGATGGTGCCGCTCTGGATGACCAGGAAGAGGGTCCAGCCGTAGAGGAACCCGGCGAGCGGGGAGAAGGCCTCCCGCAGGTAGACGTACTGCCCGCCGGCTTTGGGCATCATCGCCGCCAGCTCGCCGTAGGAGAGGGCGGCGGCGACGGTCAGGAGGCCGGTCACCACCCAGACCAGGAGGAGCCAGCCGGCGGAGCCTACCTGGCGGGCGATGTCGGCGGAGACGATGAAGATGCCGGAGCCGATCATCGACCCGGCGACGATCATCGTCGAGTCGAGCGCCCCCAGCTCGCGGACGAACCCGCCTGCCCCATCCTCGGCAAGCCCGTTCTCGGACATCGCGGCCCTCCCGGTGCTCAAAACCGTAATTGGGGGCTGATACTACGGGAAATGCGGGCGGAACGGGAGCGGGGTCCCTATCCCCGCACCGCCGCGGCGCAGACGCCCGCCAGGGGGACCGGGGGGCTCACCCAGTTGCCCTGGGCGTAGTCGACGCCCAGGGTCCGCAGGCGCTCGACGACGGCGCCGCTGCCGACCGCCTCGGCCACCGTCTCGAGGCCCATGACGTGGCCCACCTGGTTGATCGACTCGACCATCGCCCGGTCGTGCGGGTCGGTCACCATGTCGCGGATGAACTTGCCGTCGATCTTGAGCAGCGAGACGGGGATCTCCTTGAGATAGCCGTACGAGGCCATGCCGGTGCCGAAGTCGTCGAGGGCGAAGCGGACGCCCATGCGCGACAGGGTGGAGAGCTGGCGTTCCACCTGGGAGAGGTTCTCGATGGCCGCCGTCTCGGTGATCTCGAAGCAGATCTTCTCGGGCGGCACCGGGAAGCGGGCGAACTGCTCGGCCACGAAGTCGAGGAAGGAGTCGTCTCCCAGAGAGACCGCCGAGAGGTTGATGGCGCAGGTCGCCAGCCCGTGGACGAAAGATTCCGGCTGCGCCGTCAGCGTCTCCAGGCAGTGAGCGACCACCCAGCGGTCGATCGAGCGCATGAGGCCGTAGCGCTCGGCGGCGCGCAGAAAGTCGCTCGGCAGGTGGATGCGGCCGTCGTCCTCCACCATCCGCAGCAGCACCTCGAAGTAGAGGCCGCGGGAGGCCCGCGGGGTGAGCGGCCGGATCTCCTGCGAGAAGAGGCGGAAGCGGTCCTGCTCCAGGGTCTGCTGGATGCGCACCACCCAGTTCATCTCGTCCTGGCGGCGGATGATCTCGGCATCGTCCTCCTGGTAGACCTGGACGCGGTTCCTCCCCCTCTCCTTGGCCACGTAGCAGGCGTGGTCGGCGGCGGAGAGCAGGTGGGCGACGCTCTTGAACCGGCGGGTGATGGGCACCAGGCCGACGCTGGCGCCGATGGCGAAGGTCTTGTCGCGCCAGGTGTAGCGGAAGTCCTGGAGCTCGCGGTGGAAGCGTTGGATGCGGCGTTCGGCGATGGCCAGCGGGCAGCGCGGTAGGAGCACCCCGAACTCGTCGCCCCCGAGGCGGGCCACCAGGTCGTCGTCGCGCAGGCTCTCCTGCAGAAGGGCGGTCACCTTGCGCAGCAGCTCGTCCCCGGCGAGGTGGCCGCAGGTGTCGTTGACCACCTTGAACTGGTCGAGGTCCATGTAGCAGAGGGCGTGGATGCTGGCGAACCGCCGGGTCTCCTCGAGCGCCCGCTGCAGGTGGTGGTCGAAGGCCTGCCGGTTGAGGAGGCCGGTCAGCTCGTCGTGGGTCGCCTGGTGGGCGAGCTGGAGGGCCATCAGCCGCGAGTCGGAGACGTCCTGGAAGACGATGACGGTGCCGATGACGGCCCCGTCGCCGCCGCGGATGGGGGCGCAGGTGCACTCGATGGCGTAGCGGCGGCCGTCGCGGCGCTCGAGCGTGATGCGCTCGGCGATGCGCAGGCTCTCGCCCGAGGCGAGGCAGCGCTCGACGAGCGAGGGGACGGGGCCGTCGGTCTCCTCGTCGAACAGGCGCAGGACCGCGGCGAAGGGCCGGCCCTGGGCCTCCGCGCGGCTCCAACCGGTGAGGGTCTCGGCGACCGGGTTCAGGTACTCGACGCGCGACTGGCGGTCGGTGGCCAGGACCCCGTCGCCGATCGAGGCGAGGGTGACCTGGGCCAGCTCCTTCTCGGCGGCGAGCGCCAGCCGCTGCCTCTCGTAGGCCCGGGTGGTCTGCGCCAGAAGGTTGCGCAAGAGGGCGTTATCGACCTCCCGCGCCACCTCGGCCTGCAGTGCCGCCCCATAAAAGGCGAGGGCCAGGCAGGAGGAAGGAAAGATCTCCTGCCGGCAGAAGACCCGCGTCGCCGCGCGGGACGCCGGCCCGCCCGGCGTCGAGAGGCCCGCCGCCAGGAGGGGGACGTCGCCCCGCAGGCGCGACCGCAGGGCGGCCAGGAGCTCCTCGGTGGGGAAGGCCAGGCCGTCGGCCAGCAGGAGGATGCCGTCGGCCGCCGCCAGACGGCCCGCCAGCTCGTCGACGGCGACCTCCGCCGGGGGCGCCTGGCGGCTGCCGGCGATGACCTCGACGGCGGCGCGCTGGCTGGAATCGTCGAACCAGAGGAGCTGGAGGCTGCCGTCGGCGACCGGGAAGGCGTCGGCGAAGGGGGCTGCCGCCTCGCAGCCGAAGGGCAGGCTCGCCGGCCAAGTTTCGGCGATCGCCGCCAGCGAGCATTCCCGCAGCTCGTGCGCGGGCAGTAAGCCGAGGACGAGGTCCGGCGCCGGCTCGGCGGCGGTCGGCAATCCCGCGAGCAGGATCTCCCGCGTGCAGGCTCCCGCGGGGAGATGGACGGTTCGGCTCCGCATGGCACCGTCGGGAAGACTGAGTCACCTACGGGCGCCCAGCCCCCCGATTGTCCCTTGAAGCGATGAGTGGACGGGATTGTACGCCTGCGCCGAGGGGAGGGGAAGGTCGGCCAGGACGGCTGGCGCCTCCGCGAAGGGAGGCCGCAACTTCGCCGGGGACCCGCGCACGTTGGCGAAGGCCCGGCTTTCGAAGCCGGGCCCCGGCGCTCGGTAGACGTTTCGGGTTATGATCCCGGAGTTATACGCACGCGCTACGACCCTGCGTATAACGCCCGTGGAGAGCGCCCGTGCCCTATCATCGGCTTCCCGAAACCGTCCAGACTCTCTATGCCGAGCTGCTGGAGCAGGCGACCCACGCCGAGGCCGAGGCGGCGGCCGCCGGCGTTCCCCCGGGCTCCTTCGTCGCCAAGAGGATCAAGGGGGCGACGTATTGGTACCTGCAGCGCACGGAAGGCGAGCGCAAACGCCAGCGCTACCTGGGCCGGGAATCTTCCGCACTGCTGGCCTGGATGGAGGGGGTGCGGCAGGCGCGCGCGCGGTCGGCGGGTGACGAGGTCCAGCGCACCCAGCTCTGCGCCATGCTCGCCGCCGGTGGCGCGGCCCGGGAGAGCGCCGCGGTCACCAAGGTCCTGGAGCTCCTGGCGGAGGCCGGCGTCTTCCGCCTGGGCGGCGTGCTCGTGGGCACCCAGGCCTTCAGCGCCTATGGCAACCTGCTCGGCGTCCGTTTCGACAAGCAGGCGCTGCGGACCCAGGACGTCGACATCGCCCAGGACCTCGCCATCGGCATCGCTCTCTCGCGGGAGACGAGCCCCGCGAACGTCGAGGAATCCCTGGAGGCCTCCAGCCTCGGCTTCTTTCCCGTGCCGGCTCTCGATCCGCGGGCCCCGAGCACTTCCTTCAAGATCCGCGGCCGCGACCTGCGGGTCGACTTTCTGACCCCTCTCTTCGGACCCGAGTCCGGCAAACCGGTCTTCCTGCCGGCCCTCGAGGTTTCCGCCCATCCGCTGCGCTTCCTCGACTACCTCATCGAGCAGCCCGCGCAGGCCGTCCTCGTCGGTGGCGCGGGGATCCTCGTCAACGTTCCGGACCCCGCCCGCTTCGCCTTCCACAAGCTGTGGATCTCCCGGCGGAGGCCGGTCTCCGAGCAGACCAAGGCGGCCAAGGACCTCCGCCAGGCGGGCGATCTCCTGGAGGTCCTGCTGGAGGACCGTCCCGGAGACCTGGCGCTCGCCCGGGAAGCGCTGCGGCGCCATCCTCCAGCGTGGAAAGCCGTCGTCGCCGCGATTCGGCGGCTGCCGCCGGAGGTGCAAGAGGGCTTGGAGCCGCTGTCGGCCTGATCTCATCTCCCGGGCAGAATCGCCCGTCTCCTTTGTTATGTCGTAGCGACAAAACATATGACGGCAAATGACGCAAGGCAGCTCAGGGGAGTACTCATGTAAATTCATAGCTTTGGCGCCGGTTCCCCCTTGCCCAGGTTGAGTCGATATGCTAAACAGACATACACATGCAGTCTCAACCTGAAAGGGGGTCCATCATGAACCGCGTCGCACTCACCCTCCTTGCTGCCGGTCTTCTGGGGCTGGCCATCCCGGCGGGAGCCGTCATCTGCACCATCGACGACGTGCCGGCGGCAACTCTGCTGCTGCCCTATTTCGAGGTCGATCTGGCGAATCCGAACGGAGTCACCACCCTGTTCTCGGTCGACAACGCGGCGGCGGCGGCAGTCCTCGCCCACGTGGTCATCTGGTCGGACCTCTCGGTGCCCGTCCTCGACTTCAACATCTACCTGACGGGGTACGACGTGCAGCAGATCAACCTGCGCGACCTCATCGTCAACGGCCTCATCCCGCAGACGGCGTCCGCCGGGCAGGACCCGAACGACACCATCAGCCCGAAGGGCGTCTTCTCGCAGGACATCAACTTCGCGAGCTGCAACGGTCAGCTGCCGCCGCCCAACCTGCCAGCCTCGTTCATCACCCACTTGCAGAACTCGCTGACCGGACAGTTCTCGGCCATTCTGGGCGGCTGCGCGGGCCAGAACTTCGGCGACAACATCGCCCGCGGCTACGTGACGGTCGACACGGTCAACAATTGCACCCTGCGGTTTCCCGGCGACGTCGGCTACTTCGCGGCCGGCGGCACGGGTGACGCCACCGACCAGAACGTCCTCTGGGGCGACTACGTCTACTTCAACTCGTCGACCAACCGGGCGGACGGCGAGACCCTCGTCCACATCGAGGCCAGCTCCACCAATCGGCAGACGACGGCGGCGAACCAGTACACG
>DATNKQ010000396.1:0-5167 GCA_035603315.1 Thermoanaerobaculia bacterium | reverse complement strand
GGACTTCGGCGCCAATACCTTCCTGCTGGCCGCCGTGCGGGTGCCGGAGGGCGCCGTCCTCGAGCCCTACGAGACGCTCGTCGACCGGCTGGCGGCGGCCCTGCGCGCCATCCCGGACTTCAAGAACGTCGAGAGCCGGATCGGCGATCCCCAGGAGCTCCTTGACACCTTCTTCCCCAAGTCCGTCCTCTTCTTGGACGAGGCGGGCCGGCGCGACCTGGCGGCCCACCTGACCGACGACGGCATCCGCCGGCACGTCTCCGAGCTGCGGCGCCAGCTCGCCACCCCCCAGGGGGTGATCGTCAAGGAGCTCGCCAAGCTCGATCCCCTGGGGCTCTCGGAGATCTTCCTCTCCCGCATCAACAGCTCCCGCGGCTCGCTCAACGTCGACTGGACGAGCGGCTACTATCTCTCCCGCGACCACCGGCTGCTGCTCATCCTCGCCGAGCCGGTCCGCCCGCCGCAGGACCTCGTCTTCAACCGCCGGCTGGCGAAGGAGACCGACGCCGCAGTCGCCCGCGTCCTCGCCGGCTGGGACGAGATCGCCGGGCCGCCGGGCCGGCCGCCGGCGCCGGCCGTCGTCGTCGGCGGCCCCTACCTGACCGCCCAGGGGGACGCCTCGCTCATCCGCCGCGACATGCTGGTCAACATCGTCACTTCCGGGGCCGGCGTCTTCCTCCTCTTCCTCTTCGCCTTCCGCCGTCCCGGCGCCCTCGCCTACGCCTTCCTCCCCCTCTTTTGGGGCCTGGTGGTCACCTTCGGCTTCGCGGCGGCCGCCATCGGCGCCCTGTCGTCGGTGACCAGCATCGTGGCAGCTCTCCTGATCGGCCTGGGGATCGACTTCGTCATCGTCTCCTACGGGCGCTACGTCGAGGCGCGGCGGGCCGGCGAGGACCTGGAGACCGCCCTCCTCAGCATGGGCGGGTCGTGCGGCGGCGCCGTGGTGGCCGGCGCGGTGACCACGGCGGCCACCTTCTACGCCTTCACCTTCACCCGCTTCTCGGGCTTGCGCCAGACCGGCCTCGTCACCGGCACCGGCATCCTCCTCTGCATGCTCTCCGTCCTCCTCCTCCTCCCCGCCATGCTGGCCTGGAACGAGGACCACCACCGCAAACGGCGCACCGAGCCCAAGCTCTTCCTCCACAGCTTCGGCACCATCCGGCTGACCGGCTGGTGCATGCGCCGGCCCGGCCGCGCCCTGGCGGCCGGCCTCGCCGTCACCCTGGCGCTGGGCGCCGCCGCCTTCTCCATCCGTTTCGACGAGAGCATGAAGACCATGCGCCCGAAGGGGAACCGGGGGATCGACGTCGCCGTCGAGGTGGGGGAGCACTTCGGCTCCGGTTTCGACTACCTGATCCTGACCGTCGACGGGCGGACGCCGGAGGAGGTGATCGAGCGCTCCGACCGCGCCGCCGCCGCCGCCCAGCGGCTGGTCGACCGCGGTATCTTGAACGGCTGGAGCGGCGTGACGACGCTGATCCCGCCGCCGGGGCGGCAGCAGCGGGCCCTCGAATGGCTCGCGCGCGAGCGCCACGGCGCCCTCGACCTCGAGCGCATCCGCGGCACCTTCTCGCGCGCCCTCGCCGAGCAGGGGCTGCGGGAGGCCCCCTTCGCCCCCGGCATGGCTCTCCTATCGCGGGCGATCAACCTGCCGGGGCCGATCCGCGTCGAGGACTTCAACGCCTCGCAGCAGACGCGGCTCCTCCTCGCGCGCTACCTGCGCCAGACCTCCGGCGGTTGGAAGGCCGCCCTCTACCTCTACCCGCCGGCCCACGTCGGCCGCCGCGCGGCGCCTCCCGAGGCCCTGCACCTGGCGAAAGAGATGGGCCCCGGGGCGCAGATCTCGGGGGTCGCCATCGTCAACGAGCGGGTGCGGGCGCTGGTGCTTAAGGACGCCTGGATCGCCGGCCTCCTTGGCCTGGTCCTCGTGGCAATCATCCTGTGGATCGACTTCCGCACCTTCCACGAGGTGCTCCTGGCCCTGACGCCGCTCTTCGTCGGCATGATCTGGATGGTCGGCGGGATGGCGCTCCTCGGCGTGCAGATGAACTTCATCAACGTCTTCGTAACGACCATGATCATCGGCATCGGCACCGACTACGGCATCTACGTCCTCCACCGCTACCGCGAGGTCCGCGGCCTGCCCGCCGAGGCCTTCGAGCGCGGCATGCGGGAGACCGGCAAGGCGGTGGCGGCGGCGGCGATGTCGACCACCGTCGGCTTCGGCTCGATCATCTTCAGCCACTACCCCGGCCTGGCCTCGACCGGCGAGGTCGCCATCCTGGGGGCGGTCTCGACCTCGCTCGTCGCCATCACGCTGCTGCCGGCCTGCCTGAGCTGGCGGGAGGGGAGGAAGCGCAAGGCCGCGGCGGCGTGCGGGGAGCGGACGGCAGCGTAGGGGCCGCATTTCTCACCATTTCGCCGCTTCGACCCTGCGAAGGCCCGCGCCTGCGGCGTGCTGGTCCAGACCTTCCGAGACAGACTGTTCCACATAGCCTCCAGCGAAAGGACATCTCCAGGGAATGAGAACGGGCCGCTCCGGGTCTCCGCTCCCGAAGTGGTGAGAAATGCGGTCTAGGCGCTGGCCGCGGCCATCGCGCGGATGGCTTGGGCGAGCTCCTCCGGCACCTCTTCCTGGAGGAAATGGCCGGCTTCGGTCCGGGTGACGCGAGCGTTCGGGAAGGCCCTCTCGTGGCGGCGGAGCGAGCGGCCGAGGATAGGGTCCCGCGTGCCCCAGACGAGGGCGACCGGGCCCTGGAAGCCGGCCGCCCACTCGGCGCCGCGGCGGAGCGCCGGCATGCTGCGGTGGTCCAGGCGGTCGGGGACCATGCGGGCGAGCGCCAGCGGCGCCACCCGGTCGGCCCAGGTGCGGAACGGCCAGCGGTAGGCGCGCGCCACCTCGCCGCGGATGGAGCGCCGGTCGCCCTGCACCCGGTGGAGGAGGTTGACCGGGAAGCCGAGGCCGCGGAAGAGGAGCTGGTTCACCCCCGGCGTCCGGGCGAGCCGGTGAAAAGTGGAGAGGCGGATCTTCTCGGCGAGGAGGACCGAGGTATTGGCGAGGACGAGCGCCGCCACCCGGTCCGGATGGCGCGTCCCCACCTGCGCCGCCACCGGCCCTCCCCAGTCCTGCCCCACGAGGACCATCCGCTGGAGGTCGAGGGCGGCGACGAGCTCGGCGATCGCCGCCCCGTGGCGCTCGACCGTGTGGTCCGCCAGCCGCGGCAGCTTCGACGACAGCCCCAGCCCCAGGAGGTCCGGCGCCACCGCGCGCATCTCCGGCAGCAGCTTGATCACCTTGCGCCAGAGGAAGCTCCAGGTGGGATTGCCGTGCAGCAGGAGCACCGGCCGCGCCGCGGGGTCGCCCTGGTCGATGAAGTGGATCGTCCGCCCGGCGTCCGGCCCCTGTTCGAGGACGTAGGCGCGGCGGGTGAACGGCAGCTCCTTAGCGAGGAAGTCGGGGAGCGGCGGGGGCGGGGCGAACGGCACGGGAAGAGTGTACTCCCGCGGCCCCCGCGGTCCCTCAGTGGCGGAAGTGCCGCACCCCCGTGAAGAGCATGGCGATGCCGTGCCCGTCGGCGGCGGCCACGACCTCGTCGTCGCGCCGGCTGCCGCCGGGCTGGACGACCGCCCGGACCCCCGCCGCGGCCAGCGCGTCGAGGCCGTCGCGGAAGGGGAAGAAGGCGTCCGAGGCGGCGGCCGCGCCGGCCGTCGGCAGGAGGGCCTTCTGGATCGCCAGGCGGCAGGAGTCGACGCGGCTCATCTGGCCGGCGCCGATCCCCACCGTCTGGTCAGGGGTGGCGAGGACGATGGCGTTCGACTTCACGTAGCGCGCCACCCGCCAGGCGAAGTCGAGGGCGCGGCGCTCCTCGTCGTCGGGCCGGCGCCGGGTGGGGCAGGTCCAGCCGGCAGGGTCGTCGGGGAGGGCGTCGGCGCCCTGGGCCAGGAAGCCGCCGGCGAGCGAGCGCAGCTCGAGCTCCGCGGCCGGCCGGTAGAGGGGACACTCGAGGAGGCGCAGGCTCTTCTTCTCGCCCAGGCGCGCGAGGGCCGCCGGCTCGAAGCCGGGGGCGATCAGCACCTCGACGAAGAGCTCGGCGATGGCCGCCGCGGCCGCCTCGTCGAGCGGCCGGTTGGCGGCCACGATGCCGCCGAAGGCCGACGTCGGGTCGGTGGCGAGGGCCCGCCGGTAGGCTGCCGCCAGGTCGCCGCCGCGGCCCACCCCGCAGGGGTTGTTGTGCTTGACGATGACGACCGCGGGCTCGGCGAAGGAGCCGGCGATCTTGCGCGCCGCGTCGGCGTCCAGGAGGTTGTTCCAGGAGAGCTCCTTGCCGCCCAGCTGCCGCAGGCCGCCGAGGACGCCGTCGTCGCCCAGGCGGTAGACGGCCGCCTTCTGGTGCGGGTTCTCGCCGTAGCGGGGGGAGAGCTCGCGGGTCAGGTGGAGCGTCAGCTCGGCGGGGAAGCCCTCCCGCTCCCCGCCTTGCCGCTCCAGCCAGTCGGCGATGGCGCCGTCGTAGCGCTCGACGTGGCGGAAGGCCTTGGCCGCCAGGCGCCGCCGCAGCGCCTCGGGGACGGCGCCGCCGCCCGCCGCGTCGGCGAGGGGGGCGAGGGGGGCGAGGGGGGCGATCGCGGCGAGGACCTCGGGGTAGTCCAGGGGATCGACCACCACCGTCACGGCGTGGAAGTTCTTGGCCGCCGCCCGCACCATGGTGGGGCCGCCGACGTCGATCATCTCGACCGCCTGGGCCGCCGTGGCGCCGGCTCCGACGGTCTCGCGGAAGGGGTAGAGGTTGACCGCCACGAGGTCGATGGGCACGATCCCGTGAGCGGCGATCTCGTCGCCGTGGGCGGGCCGGGAGCGGTCGGCCAGGATGCCGCCGTGGATGAGCGGATGGAGCGTCTTGACCCGGCCGTCCAGGATCTCCGGGAAGCCGGTGACTGCCGAGACCGAGGTGGCGGGAATCTCCTTCTCGGCGAGGAAGCGCAGCGTCCCGCCGGTCGAGACGATCTCGAAGCCGGCGGCGGCCAGGCCGCGCGCGAAGTCGGCGAGGCCCCGCTTGTCGAAGACGGAGATGAGGGCGCGGCGTGCCGGCGGCATCGGGAAATCTCTCCTGGGAAGGGGTGATGAGGGCTAGCGGCGGGGGGCCCGGGGCAGCAGCAGCACGCGGTCCCC
>DATNKQ010000389.1:0-21422 GCA_035603315.1 Thermoanaerobaculia bacterium | reverse complement strand
CCTCCCACACCCCTTGGAAAACGCTGCGCGTTTTCCACAGCCCACCGGCCACGACGACGGCGGAGGGAGGGAGATCGCACAAACCCTAAACTGTCCACCGAAACGGGGCAGGTCCAGGGCGTCACGGATTTCGGTTGGGCGTCACGGATTTTGGTCAGGCGTCACGGATTTTGGTCGGGCGTCATGGATTTCTTTCGGGCGTCACGGATTTTCGTCGGGCACCACGGATTTTCGTCGGGCGTCACGGATTTCCGGCGGGCGTGACGCCCGAGCGATGGTCTCCGCGAAACGGCTGCTCGCGGAGGCAAAAGAACGGCGCCGGGAGGGCTTCCCCGGCGCCGATGGCATCAGGTGGAGATCGCAGGAGTAGGGCTACGGTACGACGATCACCGCGGCTTCGGCGCTGGCCTTGGTCGCGGCCTTGAGCGCCAGCGCGGCCGCCGCCTTGGCCTGCGCCTTGGCGGCCTTCTGGGCCAGGAGGTCGGCCCTCTCGGCCTTGGTGAGCGGCTTCCGGCTGAGGTCCTTGGCGCGGGGCTTGAGCCCGAACTCGACGAGCTGCTTGTTGTCGAGCCCGAGCGAGCTCTTGAGCCCGGCCGCGAGCTGGTTGCGGAGGGTGCGGCCCTGCTGGATGATCTGCAGGCGCCTGTCGTTGGTCTGCAAGAGCTGCGACTTCTGCAGCTCCTGCTGGTCCTCCAGGGTCTGCGCCTCCGCCAGCAGCGGTGCCAGCGCCGCATGGTCCTTGGCGAGGTGAGGCATGTCCGGAAGGTGCGGGGTGATGCTGTTGAACAGCGTCTGCCAGTCTCCCAGCAGCTCCTTAAACGATCGGTTGGCCATGACGATTCTCCTTTCCGTTCGGGTGAACGGTTAGGGCTCCCCCGTGGTAATCTCTCGATTCCGTTGGAGCCATGTTGGTTGTCCTCTTTCGGGTGGTGGCGGGATGGGGCCGCCTGCCAAGAATCGGCCCCATTCCGCCCGCTTTGATCTCGCCTCTGTAACTCCTCTCGATCACGTCATACCTCCTCCTTTCGAGTACCGGACGGCTTCATCGCCGCCAGCAGCGTCCGGGGCCCCCGGCGTCAGCCCGCCAGCCTCCCGGCCGCGCGTATTTCGACCTTCACGTCTTTCCCCACCCGCACGAAGCCGAAGCTGGGGTCCTTCAAGCCCCAGGCGACGAAGGGGATGGTGAGGTTGCCGGTTGCCGTGGCCCGGTTGCCGTGGACGGTGACGATGGCCGGCAGGCTGATCGCGTGGGTGGCGCCGTGGAAGTCGAGGGCGCCGCGGAGTTGGAGGCTGCTCGCTCCCTCGCGCTTCAGGGCGCCGTCGACCCGCGCGACGTGGAAGACCGCCTTGGGGTAGCGGGCGGTTTCCAGGATCTCGGCGTGCATCTTCTTGTCGCGCCCGGAGTTGCCGGTCGCCGCGCTCGTCAGGTCGAGGATCACCTCGCCGGAGGCGGCGCCGGTCGCCGGGTCGACGGTCAGGGTCCCCTGGGCGGCCTTGAGCGAGCCGTGCACGGTGTGGAGGGTGGCGTCGAGCTCGAAGGTCACCTGGGTGGCCTGGGGCTCGAGGGTGAAGGTGAGGCTCTCGCCGGCCGCTGGACTGGCGCTGACCACGACGAGCGGGCCGAGCGCGGTGAGGGCGGCGAAGACGACGAAAACGGTGAGCCGGGGTCGGGTCATATCGTTCCTCCGATCGAAATGAGAAAAAAACACCCCCTACCCTATGGGGTCACCAGCCGCCAGGCCAGGCGGAGGGCGCCGTCGAGGCCCAGGCGGCGGGGGGGAAGGGTGCGGCCGTGGATGCCCAGCAAGCGGGAGAAGAGGGCGGGCTCGGCGGCCAGGGCGCGGATCGCCCGGCGGCGGAGCGCCGGCCGGCGCTCGAGGGCGAGCACGATGCCGGTGATGGCGGCGGGGAGGCGGCCGAGGCGGCGATGGGCAGCGGCGTAGCCGGCGAGGTCTCCCTTGACGATGGCCGCCGCCAGGGCCGGCGCCTGGTGGAGGGCGACCGCCAGCCCCTCGCCGGTGATGGCGTCGAGATAGCCGGCGGCATCGCCCACCAGGGCGACGTTGCCGCGCGCCACGGCGCGCACCCGTTGGTAGAGCGGTCCTGCCCCGCGGTCGCGGGAGGCGGGGGCGGCGCCGGCCAGGCGCTCCGCCAGCGCCGGGAAACGCCGCAGGAGGTCGTCGAAGCCCTTCGCCGCACCGCTCCACAGGAGGGCGACGCCAATACGGTCGGCGGCGACCGGAGTGACGTAGGCCTCGCACGCCGGCCCCCAGTGGACCTCGACGAAGTCGCTCCAGGGACGGAGGGTGTAGTGGCGGCGGACACCGAAGCGCCGCGCCTCCCGCGGCTCCCTGGCCGCTTCCAGCCCCGCCCACCGGCGCACCTGCGAGTGGAGGCCGTCGGCGCCGACCACGAAGCGGGCGGCGAAGACTCCCTGGTCGGTCTCCACGCCGCCGCTCTCGGGAGCTCCCGGTCCCCGCGCCGTCACCCCCCAACGGAGGTCGGCGCCGGCCTCCGCGGCGCGGCGGGCGAGCGCCTGGTGGAGGGCGAGGCGGCGCACCCCCAGCCCGCCGGGGCCGGGGAAAAGGCCCTCGGCGACGGTCTCGCCGTCGACATAGCGGATGCCGCGGAAGGGGAAGCTCTCGAGGGCGCCGAGGTCCATCCCGAGCTCCGTCAGCCGCGCCACGGCGTCCGGCATCAGGCCCTCGCCGCAGGCCTTCTCGATGGGCGGGGCGGCGCGGTCGAGGACGGTCACCGCAAGGCCGGCCAGGCGGGCCGCGATCGCCGTCGCCAGGCCCGCCGGCCCGGCGCCGATAACCAGGAGATCGACGAGCGGGTGGCGCGTCGCCGAGGGCTCCGCGTTCACTCCTCTTCCCGCCGCCGGCCCAGGCGGGCGAAGGCGAGCCGCGAGCGCGCCATCGCGCCGGCCAGGCGGAGGGCGGTGACGCGGTCGGGCGGCGCCAGCTCGCCCGCCAGGTAGAGCCGCAGGGTCTCCGCCCGCCGCAGCTTGCCGGAGGAGGTGCGCGGGAGGGTGCCGGGGGCGAGCCGCACCACGCGGTCGACGGCGAGCCCGGTGGCGGAGAGGACGGCGGCGCGGCAGGCCTCCGGCAGAGCCTCGAGGTTCGCCGGCGCGGCGCCCCGGCACTCCTCGACGAAGAGGGCCAGCACCTCGCCCTCGGCGTCCTCGGGCAGCCAGCTCGCCGCCACCGCGCAGCCGGGGCGGGCGCCGGCCACCCCCTCGACGGCGCGCTCGATCTCCTCCGGCGCATGGTTGCGGCCGCGCAGGAGGACGACGTCCTTGGCGCGGCCGGTCAGGAAGAGCTCCCCGGCGAGCACGAAGCCCAAGTCGCCGGTGTCCAGCCAGCCGTCCGCGCAGGCCTCCGCCGTCGCCTCGGGGTCGTCGAGGTAGCCCTCCATGAGCGACGGTCCGGCGATCGACAGCCGCCCCACCCGCCCCTCCGGCAGCTCGCGCCGCGGCTCGTCGCCGGCCGAGAGGACGCGCAGCCGGAAGCCGGGCACCGGCCGCCCCAGGGAGACGATCTCCCGCCCCTCGGCGCTCGCGCGGGCCACTCCCCAGCGGGAGAGCTCCTCGCGGTCGAAGCGGCGGACGACGTACGGCCGGCCGATGGCGGAGAAGGTGACCGCCAGGGCCGCCTCGGAGAGCCCGTAGACCGGGGTGAGGACGCCGCGGGCGAGCCCGTAGGGCGCGAAGCGCTCCTCGAAGGCGCGGAGGACCGCCGGGGCGACCGCCTCGGCGCCGTTCAACGCCGTGACCCAGGAGGAGAGGTCGACCTCCGCGAGCTCGCTGGGGGCGATGCGGCTGACGCAGAGGGCGTAGGCGAAGTTGGGGGCGGGGGAGATGGTCGCCCGGTAGCGCGACAGCGCCCGCAGCCAGAGGGCCGGACGGGCGACGAAGAGCTCCGGCCCCAGCAGCGTCAGGTCGGCGTCCCGCGAGAGGGCGGGGAAGACGCAGCCGATGAGCCCCATATCGTGGTAGAGGGGGAGCCAGGAGACGCAGCTGTGCTTGCGCTCCGGGGTGTCGCGCCAGAAGCCGTTGAGGATCGTCACCTGGGCGAGGATGGCGCGATGGGAGAGAGCGACGGGCTTGGGATCGACGGTGGTGCCGGAGGAGAACTGGACGAGGGCAAGATCGCCGGGCTCGACGGACGCCGGCACCACGGGGGACGTCGCCGGCGGCAGCTCGTCGACCGTCCGGCAGCCCAGGGGGGGCCGCGCCTCGAGGACGCTCTGGCCCAAGATGCGCCTCACCCGCCGGTCGGCGAGGACGATACGCGCCCGCGTCCGCGCCAGCATGCGGGCGGTGCGCAGGAGGTACTCGGCGAGCCTTCCCAACCGCACCGGCGGATAGAGCGGCACCGGGACGGCGCCGGCGAGCAGAGTGCCGAAGAAGGCGGCGAAGAAGTCGGGGCCGGTGGGGAAGACGAGGGCCACCCGGTCGCCGCGGCCGACCCCCAGCGCCTGCAGGCCGCCGCAGGCGGCGAGCGCGCGTTCGCGCACCTCCGCCCAGGTCAGGAAGAGGGCGCTCTCCTGGCGGTCGACGAAACGCAAGCCGCCTCCCGGATCCTCGCGGCCGGCGGCCAGCAGCAAGTCGTTGAGCGTCGCGCCTTCAGTCGGCAAGCTTCCTCCGCACCACGGAGACGAGGTCGGACACGGTCTCGATCCCCGCCTCGTCCTCCTCGCCCAGGAGGACGTGAAAGCGGTTCTCGACCTCCGCCGCCAGGGTGAGGAGGCGGATGGAGTCGAGGCGCAAGTCCTCGACCAGACGCATCTCCGGTGCCAGCGCGCCCTCCCACCCGAGATGCTCGCGCGCCACCGCCGCGATGCCGGCGAGGATCGCCCGGTCGTTCATCGTCATCGCGATCCCCCCGCCGGTGGGTTCCCCGTCCCCACCGCGCCGTTCACCGGCGGCGGCCAGTCCGCGGCGGCGGAAAGCGCCGCCTCCTCGGCGGCGATGCGCACCCGCAGCAGGAGGGCGTTGGCGAGTGAGAAGGCGAGCGCCGTCAGCCAGGCGGCGTGGACCAACGGGAGGGCGGCGATCTCCACCGCCACCGCCAGGTAGTTGGGATGGCGGAGCCAGCGGTAGGGACCGGTCTCGACCGGCGGCGCGCCGGGGAGGACGAGGATGCGCGTGCTCCAGCGCTCGCCCAGGGTGGCGATCGCCCAGTAGCGCAGGGCGGTCGCCAGGAGGAGGAGCGCCAGCATGGCCGCCGCCAGCGGGGCCACGAAGGGGCGGCCGAGGAGCCAGACCTCGAGCGGACAGGCGGCGAGCCAGGCGGCGTGGAGGGCGACCATCGCCGGATAGTGGCCGGCGCCCGCCTCGACGGCGCCGCGGGCGCGGGCGCGGGATACGTGGCGGCGGGAGATGGCCAGCTCGACCAGCCGCAGGGCGGCAATTGCCGCCACCAGCCCGGTGTAGAGAACGCGGCTGTCGCGGCCGAAGACGGTCATGGCGCTTCCGTCACCACTGGAGCAGCACGAGCTCCGAGCAGAAGCCGGGACCCATGGCGAGGAGCATCCCGTGGCTTCCCGGCGGCGGGCGATGGGATTCGAGGGTGTCGGCGAGCACCAGCAGCACGGAGGTCGAGGAGAGGTTCCCCACCTCGCGCAGGCTCTTCCAGGTGACGTCGAGGGCGCCGGCCGGCAGCTCCAGGGTCTCCTCCATCGCCTCCAGCACCTTGGGGCCGCCGGGGTGGCAGACCCAGGAGCGGATGTCCCGGCGCGTCAGGCCGTGGTCGGCCAGGAAGGAGTCGACGTCGCCGCGCAGGTGGTCGCGCACCACCTGCGGCACGTCGGCCGAGAGGACGATGCGGAAGCCCTCCTCGGAGATGTCCCAGCCCATCACGCGCTCGGAGTGGGGGTAGAAGATCGAGCGGCTCCCGACGATGCGCGGGCCGGCGGCGGCGCGCTCGTCGCCCACCACCAGCACGGCGGCGGCGCCGTCGCCGAAGAGGCCGGAGGCGATGAGATTGGGGATCGAGAGGTCCTGCCGCTGCAGGGTGAGCGAGCAGAGCTCGACCGAGAGGAGGACGGCGACCTGGTCGGGGTAGGCGCGCACGTAGTCGGCGGCGCGGGCGATGCCGGCCGCCCCGGCGACGCAGCCGAGGCCGAAGATGGGCATCCGCTTGACCCGCGGCGGCAGGCCGAGGCGGTTCATGAGCAGGGCGTCGATCGACGGCGTCGCCACCCCGGTGACGGTGACGAAGAGGAGGGCGTCGACGTCCGCGGGAGCCAGGCTCGCCCGCGCCAGGGCGTCGCGCACGGCCGCCTCCCCCACCTCCTGCGCCACCCGGATCCATGCCGAGTTCGCCTTTCCCCAGGTCGTCAGCCCGTCGTACTCCGCGATGGGGAGGGCCAGGTGCCGGCCGCCCACCAGGACGTTCTTGTGCAGGCGCTCCAGCCGCTCGGGGTTGAAATGGCGCAGCGACCAGCGGCGCTTCAAGGCCGCCAGCAGGGTCTCCTGGTCGTAGTAGTGGGGTGGGAGGGCCTTCCCGACGGCCGCGATCTTCAAGCCTGGAGCTCTTCCCGACGCGGACGCCCGAGACCCGCCGACCGCGCGAGGGCTCCCAGCAGGAGACCGCAGAGCGTGTAGAGGATCCACCACCAGAAGACCATGCCCCACCAGGGGCCGGGCTTCAGGCCGCCGAGGCCGGCGACGGTGATCACCAGCAGCGGGCCGCGGAAGACCCAGGCGATCCAGGCCGCCAGGAGGCCGTTCCACAGGCTGCCGCCGTCCCGTCCCTGGGCGAGGAGGAAGAGGGCGGCGAGCGCCAGGGCCTCGAGGATCCAGGTGCCGAGCACCACCCAGGAAGGGAGGTCGTGGGCTCCCGCGCCCCCCAGCCGCGCCAGGAGGGAGGGATCGGAAACCAGGCCGAAGGTCTCGAGCGCGAAGTTGAAGAGCGCCATGACGAGCACGAGCGAGGGCAGCGCGAAGAGGAGGAATCGCCTCAAAGGACCCCGATGATAGCGCAAGGCGGCGGGGCGCCCCGCTCCTGCCAGGGGCTCCCATTTGGCCTCGCTCCGCTCTTTCGGGGGCGCGCCTCGGACCGGAGTACCCCTGCGAAGCTGGAAGCAGGGCGCTGCCAATCGCTGCGCGAGGCCAATGGGAGCCCATTCCACCGGAGAGACTGCATCCATCGCCGGCCAGGCACCGTATACGATAGAGGAGGAACATGAGCCCCGCCGCCACCCCCACCCTGCTCGTCTTCACCCTCGGCGCCGCCGGCGAGAGCGCCCGCCGCGGCCTGCTACCGGAGAGCCTCAAGGGGCTGGAGATCGGTCTGCGCCAGGCCTGCCTGGCGGCCGTCCTCGAGGCCGGCGAGAGCTGCGGCTGCCGCCTGGAGGTCTGCTCGCCGCGGCGGCTCGCGGTCCCCGCCGGGGTGCGCCACGTGCCGCAGCGCGGCGCCGACTTCGGGTCGCGCTTCGAGGGGGCGCTCGCGGGCGCCTTCGCGCGCGCCGGGGAAGGCGGTTCGCTGATGGTCGTCGGCACCGACGTGCCCGGCCTCGGCAGCCGCCACCTCAAGGCGGCCCTCGCGCTCCTGGCGGAGGACGGCGACCGCGTCGTCCTCGGTCCCAGCCCGGACGGCGGCCTCTACCTGCTGGCGGCGGCGCGGCCGCTGCCGGGGCTGGGGAGCGCCGTCCGCTGGTGCCGCGGCGAGACGATGGACAGCCTGCGCCGAGCGCTGGCGGCGGCCGGCCGCCCCGTGGTGTTGCTCGAGTCGCTCTCCGATCTCGATCGCCCCGCCGACCTGGACGCCTGGCTGGCGCATCCGGCCGCCGCCGCTGATTCCGATAGCGCCGATCACGCCCTTCGCGCCAGCAGTGCGAACGTCGGCGAGCGCTGGCGGATCATCGCCGGCCTCCTCCACCGCGCCCTGGCCGTCCACCGGCGCCCGCCGCCGCCGCCCCGCGAGCGCCGGACCCGCCTCGACCTGCCGCCCACCGTCACCGGCCGCGCTCCGCCCTTCAGCGTCTCCCACTGACCCGCTCGGCTGGAAAGAGGAGGGCTCGCGCCGCGCCGCCGGCGATCGGCGCGAGCCCCCTCACGACGCAAAAGAAACGGATGGCCTCGATGGAGACGACAACGCTGCCACCGCTGCAACAGTTCGCGGCCGGGGTGCCCAGGGTCGAGCTCGCCGCGCTCGACACCCTCTGGTTCCAGGTGGGAGGGACGCTCTGCAACCTCGCCTGCACCCACTGCTTCGTCTCCTGCTCGCCCACCAACCACACGCACGAGCTGATGGGGCTCGCGCAGGTGGAGCGCTACCTCGCGGAGGCCGTCGCCCTGGGGGTCCGCGAGTACTACTTCACCGGCGGCGAGCCGTTCCTGAACCTCGAGATGGAGGCGATCCTGGCGGCGACCCTGGCGGTCGGCCCGGCCACCGTGCTGACCAACGGGCTCCTCCTCGATCCCGCGCGCTGCCGGCGGCTGGCGGCGCTGGCGGCGTCGAGCGAGTACTCGCTCGACCTCCGAGTCTCTCTCGACGGCTACGACGCCCGCTCGAACGACCCCATCCGCGGCGAGGGGACCTTCGAGCGCATCCTGGGCGGCATCCGCAACCTCGTGGCGGCGGGGCTGAACCCCGTGATCACGGTCACCGAGGTCTGCCGAGAAGTGGGCGAGGACGCCGGCAGGGAGCGCTTCTTCGCCCTCCTGCGCTCGCTGGGGATCACCCGGCCGCGCCTCAAGGTGCTGCCCCTCTTCCGCCTCGGCGCCGAGGCGGAGCGCGCCGGCGCCTACGAGAGCTGGCAGCGGCTGCGCGAGGGCGACGCGCCGGCGGGGAGCTGGGATCACCTGCAGTGCAGCGGCTGCCGCATGGCGACCGACCAGGGCGTCTGGGTCTGCCCCATCCTCGTCAACGAGCCCGCCGCCCGCATGGGCGAGGCGCTTGCCGACACCCTCGGCAGCTTCCCGCTGGCGCACCCCGCCTGCTGGACCTGCCACGTCTACGGCGTGAGCTGCCGGACCTGAGGTGATGGCGATCCGCACGCCCCGCGATCCCGACGAGCCGGCGCGCACCGAGCCCGCCGCCTTGACCGCCCATCGCGGCCTGGCGACCTGGGGCGAGACGCTGGTGCCGCTCGGCCGCTTCCGCGAGGCCGTCGCCGCGGCCGGGCAGACGCTCTCGCCGGCGGCGCGGGCGGCCGCGGCCGCGGAGTACCTGAGCACCGGCGAAGCCGACGACGACTCGCCGGTCGAGGGGCCCTATTCGCGGATCGTCGTCTGCGGCGGCGTCTACAACAACCATCTGGCGCTGGCGCGCCTGCTCGAAGAGGCGGCGAAGCGAGGCGCCGAGGCGGTCTACTGCCTGGGCGACCTGGGCGGCTTCGGACCTCGCCCGGAGAAGGTGCGCCCGCTCCTCGACGAAGGTCATGTGCGGATCCTCCAGGGGAACTACGAGGAGTCGCTCGCCGCCGGCCGCGAGGACTGCAACTGCGGCTACACCGACCCCCGCGACAACCACTTCGCCGAGCTCTCCTACCGCTACACCGCGGAGCGCTGCTCGCCGGAATTCAGGGCCTGGATGGGCGGCCTCCCCCGCCACCGGCGGGTGCGGGTGGGCGAGCGCGAGCTCCTCTTGGTCCACGGCTCGCCGCGGCGCACCAACGAGTTCCTCTGGCGGAGCACCTCGCCAGTGCCGTTCCTCGAGGTGCTGCTGGCGCAGAGCCGCTGCGACGGCCTGCTCTGCACCCACACCGGTCTGCACTGGCACCGCCGGCTCCCCTCGGGCCGCGACGTCGTCAACGTCGGCGTCATCGGCCGCCCCGCCAACGACGGCCAGCCGCACGTCTGGTACGCCGAGATCACCGACCACGGCGGCGAGCTCGGGGTCGAGCTCCGGCCGCTCTCCTACGACCATGTCTCCTTGGCCGGCGAGATGCGCCGCGAGCGCATCCCCGAGGAGTTCGTCGCCACCATCCTCACCGGCTGGTGGACCACCTGCCTGGAGATCCTGCCCGCCCGCGAGCGGGCGGCCTCCCGTTTCTAGCCTCCGTTCGAAAGGAACCGCACCGTGACCAAGACCACGCCCCGCGTCGCCATCCTGGGCTCCGGCCCCACCGGCCTCGAGGCCGCCCTCGCCGCCGCCGAGTCCGGCCTTCCCTTCACCCTCTACGAGGCTTCCACGGAGGTCGCCGGCAGCGTCCGCTCCTGGGGGCACGTGCGCCTCTTCACCCCCTGGGAGATGAACGTCTCGCCGCGCATGCGCCGCCACCTCGAAGGGGCGGGCGTAGCAGTGCCGGACGGCGCCGACTGCCCGACCGGCCGCGAGCTCGTCGAGCGGCTCCTCCAGCCGCTCGCGGCGCTGCCGACCCTGGCGCCCCACCTGCGGCTCGGCACGCGGGTGCAGGCGGTGGGCCGCGAGGGACTCCTGAAGCACGAGGAGATCGCCACCGCCGAGCGCGGCCGGCGCCACTTCCGCATTCTTCTCAGCGACGCCGGCGGACGCGAGTGGACGGAGCGGGCGGACGTCGTCGTCGACGCCACCGGCACCTACGGCAACCCCAACAGCCTGGGGGACGGCGGCATCCCGGCCCCCGGCGAGCGCGATATCGCGGGCGACCTCCGGCGCGCCATCCCCGACCTGCAGAAAGACCGCTACGACTGGGCGGGGAAGACCGTGCTCCTGGCCGGCGCCGGCCACTCGGCGCAGACCGCCGCCCGCGACCTCGCCGAGCTTGCCCGCGAGGCTCCCGGAACGCGGGTGATCTGGGCGCTCCGCGGCGCCGAGCCCCGCTTCGGCACCCACGCCGGCGACCCGCTCCCCGAGCGCGCCCGCCTGGCGGCGACGGCCGCCGAGCTCGCCGCCGGCGCCTCGCCCGCCATCGCCGCCCGGCGCGGCGTCGCCGTCGAGTCCGCGGCGAGGTGGGGCGGCGGCCTCGAGGTCGTGCTCCGGAACGGCGGCGACCCCGAGACCGCGCGGGTGGACCGCGTCCTCGCGCTCACCGGCTACGTCGGCGACCACACCCTCTACCGCCAGCTGCAGGTGCACGAGTGCTACGCCACCTGCGGCCCCATCAAGCTCTCGGCAGCCCTCCTGGGCGCCGCCGCCGGCGACTGCCTCGACCAGACCACCCACGGCGCCGACACCCTGACCAACCCCGAGCCCGGCTTCTTCCTCCTGGGCAGCAAGTCCTACGGCCGCAACAACACCTTCCTGATGCGCATCGGCTGGCAGCAGGTCGACGAGGTCTTCGGGCTGCTCGGATAGACTCGCCCCATGGAGTTCTTCGGCCAGCCCGGCTTCCCGCATGGCGAGGTGCCGGCGGTGGGGGTGCTGTTCGCCAACCTGGGGACCCCTGACGCCCCCACGGTGCCGGCGCTACGGCGTTACCTGCGCCAGTTCCTGCTCGACCCGCGGGTGATCGAGATGAACCGCGCGCTGTGGTGGACGATCCTCCATCTCGCCATCCTGCCGCGGCGGCCCAAAGTGTCCGCGGCGCTCTACCGCAAGGTATGGACGGCGGAGGGGTCGCCCCTCCTGGTGATCACCCGCCGAATGGCGGCGGCGGTGGCGGCGGTGCTCGCCCGCGAGGTGGGGACCCCGCTCCACGTGGCGGTCGGCATGCGCTACGGCAACCCTGCGATCCCCGCGGCGCTGCGCCAGCTCGCCGGGCAGGGGTGCCGGCGCATCCTCGTCCTGCCGCTCTACCCGCAGTACGCCGCCGTCACCACCGGCTCGACCTTCGACGCCGTGGCCGCCGAGCTACAGACCTGGCGCTGGGTGCCGGAGCTCCGCACCGTCCACCACTACCACGACGACCCCGCCTACGTGGCGGCCCTCGCCGCCACCGTCCGCGAGGCCTGGGCGGCGGGCGGCCAGCCGGACAAGCTCCTCTTCTCTTTCCACGGCATCCCGCAGCGCTACTTCGAAGCCGGCGACCCCTACTACTGCCATTGCCAGAAAACGGCGCGGCGGGTGGTCGAGGCGCTGGGGCTGCCGCGCGACCGCTACGAGGTCTCCTTCCAGTCGCTCTTCGGCCGCGAGGAGTGGCTGAAGCCGTACAGCGAGCAGGTCATCCGGGGGATGGCGCGCGCGGGGGTCCGCAGGCTGGACGTCATCTGCCCCGGCTTCTCCGCCGACTGCCTGGAGACGCTGGAGGAGATGGACGAACAGAACCGCGAGGTCTTTCTCCACGCCGGCGGCGAGCGCTACCGCTACATCCCGGCCCTCAACGACCGCCCCGACCACGTGCGGATGCTGGCCGACGTCGTCCTCGCCAACCTGGGCGGCTGGGCGGAGCCGGCGGCGCGCTGGGACGGGGCGAAGGCGGACGCCGAGGCGGCGGCCTCGCGCCGGCTCGCGGAAGCCAGGATCGCCGCGCCCGTCCCCGCTGACGCCGGCTACGGCTCGCCGCCGCCAGGCGTCTGAAGGCTCGTCTTCGAGAACCCTTCCCCACCCGCTCTCTCTGCAAGGAGGAATCACCATGAACCGATGGCTGTCCCGCTTTGTCGCCCCGGTCGCCCTGGGCGCCGCTTTCGCCCTCACCGCCGTCGCCGCCGCCCGGGCGCAGCAGATCGACTTCCCGCGCCCCAGCCCCAACGCCAGCGTCTCGCAGATGATCGGCATCACTGAGGTCACGCTCCACTACAGCCGGCCGGGGGTCAAGAACCGCAAGATCTGGGGCGGCCTGGTGCCCTACGGCGAGGTCTGGCGGACGGGCGCCAACGAGAACACGACGATCCGCTTCAGCACCCCCGTCAAGGTCGAGGGGCACGAGCTGCCGGCCGGCCTCTATGGCCTGCAAACCATTCCGACGGCGAGCCAGTGGACGGTCATCTTCAGCAAGGACGCCGACCAATGGGGCGCCTTCAGCTACAAGCAGGCGGACGACGCCCTGCGCGTCGAGGTGCAGCCGCGGCCGGCCGAGCCCCAGGAGCGGATGAGCTTCGAGTTCGCCGACCTGACCGACGGCTCGGCGACCGTCGTCCTGCGCTGGGAGAAGCTCCTGGTACCGTTCAAGGTCGAGGTCGACACCCCGAAGCTGGTCGCCGCCCGCGCCCAGTCGTCGCTGCGCTGGCAGGCCGCCAACCAGGCGGCGAGCTATTGCCTGCAGAACAATACCTGCCTCGACGAGGCCGGCCGCTGGGCCGACGCCTCGATCGCCCTCGACGCCAACTTCTCGAACTGCCAGACCAAGGCGCGCCTCCTCGCCAAGAAGAACGATTGGAAGGGCGCCGTCTCCTACGGCGAGAAGGCCCTGGCGCTGGCGAAGACCGCGAAGCAGCCACCGCCCGCCAACCAGGTCGCCGACCTCGAGGCCGCCGTGGCGGAGTGGAAGAAGAAGTAGGGGTCCGAGTCTAGAGAGCGCTGGGCGCGAGCGTGGCGCTGCGGGCCGCCAGCCACTCCGGCAGGTCGCCGACGCGATCGAGGTAGGCGAGGGGGCCGAAGGGCTCGAGCTCGTGGCGCAGTTGGGTGCCGGAGAGGACGGCCAGGGAGGGTGTCCGCGCCGAGCGCGCCATGCCGAGGTCGTAGACGGTGTCGCCGATCATCAGCGCCTCGGCCGGCGGCACCCCGAGGTCGCCCAGGATGTCCAGCAGCATCTGCGGGTGGGGCTTGGAAGGGGCTTCGTCGGCGGTCCGCGTGGCGTGGAAGAGCGCCGCCAGGCCGCCGCGTTCCAGGGCGTCGTCGAGGCCGCGCCGGCTCTTGCCGGTGGCGATGGCGAGGAGGTAACCCTCGGCGGCCAGGCCGGCGAGCATCTCGTCGACTCGGGGAAAGAGCAGCGGCTGGTCACGGTAGGTTGCCCGCCAGTGCACGCGGTAGCACTCGACGACCCGCTGGTAGAGATCCGGATCGCACTCCGGGAAGAGGCTGTCGATGGCCTCGCGCAGGCCGAGGCCGATGGTGCCGCGGATGGCCTCCTCCGGTGGCTCTCCCAACCCCAAGTCCCGCATCGCCGCGCGCGTGCAGGCGACGATCGTCCCCACCGAGTCCATCAGGGTGCCGTCCCAATCGAAGACCAGGAGCTCGAAGGGCCGGGCGGGCATGGGACGAAACCCTATCATCGCTCGAAGCGCCAGACGTCCGCCCCCAGGAGGGCCAGGTGCTCGCGCAGGGCGTAGCGCCGGCCCAGGAAGGCGAGCAAGTTCGGACCGACCTCCTGGTGGCCGCGGAGGAGCCAGACCCGGCGCGGCTGCGCGCGGTCGAGGAGCGCCTGCGTGGCGGCGATGCTGGCGTCGTCGCCGGCCACGAGGTCGACCCGGCGTTGGGACCCCAGGCGGGCAAAGTAGTAGTCGAAGTACTCCGCGTGGTAGGCACGGCCGAGGACGACCGCGCCGCCGGGGCTGGCGCTCGCCTCCGCGGGGAGATCCTCCGCCACCACCCAGGCGACCGCCTCGCGGAACTGCTCTTTGTGGGGCCGCGAGTAGTAGCCGTGACTCCACAGTAGCTGTACCAGAAGGAGAAGGACGGCGGTCCCTCCCAGGGCGGCGAGGCGCGTCCCCGCGGCGACGACGGTGAAGCCGCGCGCCACCAGCAGGTAAGCGGCGGGCAGACAGACGATGAGGTTGCGGCTGGTGAGGAGGGGGAAGGTCAGGTAGGAGACGGCGGCAGCGGCCAGGATCGGTACTACGAGCCAGAGGGCCAGGAAGATCGAGGGGGAGAGCGGTCCCAGCCGCCTCTCCTCCGGCCTTCTCCATGCCGCCACCAGTGCGATCGCCAGGAAAACGACGGCCACGGCGGTGATCGTGCGCGAGTAGTTGAACAGGAACTTGAGGTACTCGACGAGCGAGCCGAGGTCGGGCGGGGCGATCCAGGCCCAGGACTGCGAGTGCCGCCGCTGGCGCAGCAGGTAGACGATCCCCGGCAGATAGCCGAGGAGGAGGGCGGCGTAGGCCGCCAGCGCCGGACGGCCCTCCCGGCTTACCAACCGCCGGCCGAGAAGGAGGGCCGTGGCCACCGCCTGCAGGGCGACGAGGCCGGCGCCGAAGTGGTGGAGGTAGCAGCAGGCGAGGCCGCAGGCCACGTAGGCGGCGGGGAGCCCGAAGCCGGCGCTTCGGCCGGCGCTCAGGCGGCGGAGAAGGGCGACCCAGAAGCTGCTGGCGAGGAGCACGGCCAAGAGGAGGAGACTGTACGGCCGCGCCTCCTGGCTGTAGTAGAGGGGACACCAGAGGACGGCCAGGAAGGCGGCGGCCAAGAGCGCCTCGGCCGTGCCGTAGAGCTGCCGGCCGAGGAAGAAAAGGGCGAGGATGGCGAGGACGCCGGCGACCGCTGATGGGAAGCGGAGCAGGGCCTCGGAATTCCCCAGGTCCTTCTGGACGAAGTGGAGGATGGCGTCGTGGAGTGGTGGATGGCCGTCCTGCGCGAGCGCCGTCCGCACCACCTGGCTCAACATCGGCAGGTCGCTGATCCACTGGCTCTGGAGCTCGTCGTTCCACAGCGACTCGCGGCCGAGACCGTGGAAGCGCAGGCCGGCACCGAGGAGAAGGATGAGGGCGAGGAGTACAAAGGCGAGCCGCGGCGGCACCGGCCCGCCGCTCACGTCCCTCCCTCCAGCGGGGTGTAGACCACCCCGCCGACCATCGACTCGTCGGGTCCCGGCGCCTCGCCCGCGCCGCGGGCGGTGACAACCCGCCGCTCGACCCAGCTGCCGGCCGGCAGCGAGGCGCCGAAGCCGACGATGACCTCGCGCAGGAAGCAACCCTCGCCGACCCGCGCTCCCGGGAGGAGGACGGAGCGCTCCACCCGCGCCCCCTCGGCCACCCGCGCGCCGGCCTCGACTGCCGAGCGGCGGACTTCGGCGCCCGCCGCCACCCCCGCCTCCGGCGACACCCAGGCGTGGCGCCAGAGCCGCTCGGGCCAGCCCGTCCGCGCCCAGTCGAGCGCCCCTTCGAGGAAGCGGCGCGGGGTGCCGAGGTCGTGCCAGGGCCGCCGGGTGACGAGCGAGCCCAGGCGGGTCTCGGCGAGGAGCGGGACGTAGAGATCGCGCACGATGTCCGCCGGTTGCGGCCCGACGCGGGAGAGGAGCGCCGGCGACAGGACGTGGGCGCCGGCGAAGACCAGCCGCCGCGCCACCTCGCCGCGGCCGGGCGGCGGCGGGTCCTCCGGCCGGAAGGAGAGGACATTCCCCTGCCGGTCGACGCCGACGCCGCCGCCGAAGGCCCGCGGGTCGGCCCTGCCGCTCAGGAGGAGGGTCGCCGGGCTCCCCGCGGAGAGGTGGGCGCGGATCATCCGCTTGAGCGGCCAGCGACAGAGGCTGTCGCCGTTCACCAGCAGGATGAGGTCGGCGGGGGCGAAGAAGTCGCGCAGGGGAAAGAGGGCGCCCAGCGTCCCCAGGAGCTCCGGCTCCTCGGAGTAGGTGAGCGGCATGCCGGCGAAGTCGCCGCCGAAGCGGCGGCGGACTTGCTCGCCGAAAGGGTGGAGGTTGACGGCCGCCGCCTCACAGCCCAGGGCGGCCAGCTGAGCCAGCGTGTGGCCGAGGATGGGGACGCCCGCCACCGGCAGCAGAGGCTTCGGCGTCGCTTCGGTCAGCGGGCGCAACCGCTTGCCGAGCCCGGCGGCGAGCACCAGAGCCCTGAGGCGACCGGGCGGCATGTCAGGAGAGCGGCGCCGGCGAGCTCACCGGCTCACCGGAAGACCATTTCCGGCGGCGCCTCCGGATGCTCCTTCAGGTAGTCCTCGTAGAGCCGCAGGTAGGATCGCTTCTCGCCCTTCTGCGGGTCGAGGCCGCAGCGCCGGGCCACCGTCTCGGCGCCGTCGCCTTCGAACTCGGCGTAGTCGCCGATGGGGGTGTGGTCGAGGGCGATCGTCACCCCGCCGAGCTGCCACTCCTCCCGCAACTTCTGGTAGCGACGGACGACCCGGTAGCCCAGGTTCTCGAAGAGAGAGCGCGCCTCGTCGGCATTCCCCACCTCGACCTCGCGCTCCTCGCGCACCTTCATGTTGCCCTCGATGCGCAGGGGCCCCTTGAAGGTGAGGCGGGCGCGCTGGCCGTCGGTGCGCAGGCGGAGGATCCGCCCCGACTTGAGCAGCTGACCGTCGCGGTCCAGGATCCAGTTGTCCTCGAAGGCCGCCGGACCCAGCCGCTCGGCTTCCAGCTCCGCCAGACGCTCCCGCAGCTTCTCGTGCTCGGCGTCCGGAAATTTGATCTCGCGCTCTAGGCTGTCCTTGCTCCTCATGACCTCTCGACGTCGCTCAGCCGGTCCAGCAGCCGCGCCACGGAGCGGATACCGTTGTAGAAGTGGCTGATGTTGAACTTCTCGTTGGGCGAGTGCAGGCCGTCGTCGTTCAGACCGAACCCCAGGAGCAGGACCGGCACCTTCAACACCTGGGCGAAGGTGGAGACGATGGGGATCGACCCTCCCTCGCGGATGCGCACCGGCCGGCCGCCCCAGATCTCCTCCATGGCATCCATAGCGGCGTCGACGATCGGCCCCTTGGCTTCCACCAGCACCGGGTCGGCGCCGTGGAGGAAGGTGACCTCGACGGCGACGCCCTTGGGCTTGATCTGCTGGACGTAGTCGGTGAACAGGCGGGCGATGACGTCCGGCTTCTGGTCGGGGACGAGGCGCATCGAAACCTTGGCGCCGCCCCAGGAGGGCAGCACGGTCTTGGCGCCCTTCGCCATGTAGCCGCCGAAGATGCCGTTGACGTCGCAGGTGGGGCGAGCCCAAACCCGCTCGCGCGTCGTGTAGCCCTGCTCGCCGAAGACCTCGGCGACCCCGAGGTCGCGGCGGTAGGCCTCCTCGTCGAAAGGTAGCCGGGCGAACTCCGCGCGCTCCCAGGCCTCGATCGGCCGCACGTCGTCGTAGAAGCCGGGGACGAGCACCTTGCCGGTCTCGGCGTCGCGCAGGCGGGCGACGATCTGGCAGAGGGCATTGAGCGGGTTCGTCACCCCGCCGCCGAAGGTGCCGGAATGGAGGTCCCGGTTGGGGCCGGTGACCTTGAGCTCCATGTAGGCGAGGCCCTTCAGGCCGTAGACGAGGGCGGGCTGTCCGGGGCCGTAGAGCGAGCTGTCGGAGATCACCACGCAGTCGCAGGCGAGGCGCTTGCCGCCGTCCTCCCGCACGTAGCGGTCGATCGCCTCGCCCCCCGCCTCCTCCTCCCCCTCGACGAGGAACTTGACGTTCACCGGTAGCTTGCCGCGGGCGGCGAGCATCGCCGCGACGCCCTTGAGATGGGCGAACGACTGCCCCTTGTCGTCCGTCGCGCCGCGCGCCACCAGCTTGTCGCCCTCCTCGGTCGGCTCGAAGGGCGGATGGCGCCAGAGCTCCACGGGATCGACCGGCTGCACGTCGTAGTGACCGTAGAAGAGCACCGTCGGACTGCCGGGAGCGCCCTTCCATTCGCCGTAGACCAGCGGGTGGCCGGCGGTGTCGATGAGCTCGGCCGTGAGGCCGGCGGCCTGCATCTTGCCGCGCAGGAACTCGGCGGCGCGGCGTACCTCGCTCTTGTACTCCGGATCGGTCGAGATGGAGGGGATGCGGATGTAGTCCTTGAGCTCTTCCAGATAGGCCTTCTTCTCGTTGTCGATGCGCTCCAGCACGTCTCGCGAATCCCTGGCGGGCATGGCTCTCGGTCCTCCTCTTCTCGCCCGGTCAGTCTACCAGAGTCACCACGCCCTCCGGCTTCGGGGAGAGGCCCTGCAGGCCTCGCAGATTGATGGCGTTGACGAGAAAATGGGCGGTGATCGGCGCCAGCAGGTTGCCGCGCCAGACCATCAGCCCGCCCAGCGCCAGGCCGGCGACGGCGGCGAAGAGGGTCCAGAAACGGAAGGCCTTGCCGGGGCCGGTGTGGAGGAGAGCGAAGAAGGCGGAGGCGGGGAGGAAGCCGGCGGAGGACTGGACGGCGCCGCGAAAGAAGAGCTCCTCGGCAAAGCCGGAGAGGAGGGCGAGGGCGACCAGCTCGGACGGCCGCACCGGTCCCAGGAGCCGCGCCAGATGTCCCTCGAGGTCCCGCGCCGCCGGGAAGAAGCGATGGGTGAGCCGCCAGACGCCGACCAGGGCGAGCCCGGCGCCGGCGCCCAGCCCGAGGTCGATCCACCAGCCGGTGGGAGCGACGAAGAGGGAGAGCGGGATGGGTCCCCGGCGCAAGCCGATCCACAGGCCGCCGGCCAGGGCCAGCGCGAGGTAGAAGATCCAGGCCAGGCGGTAGAAGCGGCCCGGCGGCAGCGGCGGCAGCGGCGGTGGCAGCGGTGGCGCCTCCGGGGGGCGCGCTTCCTCCGGCGCTTCTCCTGGCGCTTCTCCCGGACTAATTGATCGGCTCCTCGGGCTCGCCTGCGTCCGCCTTGTCTCCGGCCTCCGGAAGCTCCGACTCCTCTTCGACGTCGCCCGCCAGACCCTCTTCGAGCTCACCTTCCGATTCGCCTTCGACGCCGGCCAGAACTTCACCGACCTCGCCCTCCAGTTCCTCCTCCGCGCTCTCGGCGAGCTTGGCGACGCCGACGATGCGGTCCTCGCCCTCGAGATCCATCAGCTTGACCCCCTGGGTCGAGCGCCCGATGACCCGCACCCCGCTGACGTTGATGCGAATGATCATCCCCTCCTGGGTGATCAGCATCAGGCCGTCGGTGGGGACGACGTAGCGGGCGCCCACCACCTCGCCGGTCTTGTCGCTGACCTTGAGGTTGATGATCCCCAGGCCGCCGCGGCTCTGGCGGCGGTACTCGCCGACCGGCGTCCGCTTGCCATAGCCGCGGGCGGCGACCGACAGCACCTCGCCGTCGGCGTCGAGCTCCTCCATGGCGACCACGCGGTCGCCGGCGCGCAGGCTCATGCCGCGCACGCCGTAGGTGGCGCGCCCGGTGGGCCGCACGTCCTTCTCCGGGAAGCGGATGGAGAAGCCGCGGGCGGTCGCCAGCAGGATGTCCTTTAGGCCGTCGGTCATGCGCACGGCCAGGAGGCGGTCGCCATCGTCGACGTTGATGCCGATGATGCCGCCCGAGCGCGGATTGGCGTAGGCCGCGAGCGCGGTCTTCTTGACCGTTCCCTTCTCGGTGGCGAACATCAGGTAGCGGTTGGCGGCGAACTCGCGCACCGCGACCGTCGTCGCCACTCGCTCGCTGGGCTCCAAGTTCAGCAGGTTGACGATCGCCTTGCCCTTGGAGGCCGGGCCCATGGCCGGGATCTCGTGCACCTTGAGCCAGTGCACGCGGCCGCTCTCGGTGAAGACGAGGACGTAGCTGTGCGCCGAGGCGACGTAGAGGTGCTCGACGATGTCGTCGTCCTTGGTCACCATCCCCGTCCGCCCCTTGCCGCCGCGGTGCTGCGCCCGGTAGAGGCTCAGGGGCGAGCGCTTGACGTAGCCCGAGTTGGTGACCGTGATCACCATGTCCTCGTCGGCGATCATGTCCTCGATGGTGATGTCGCTGGTCTCCGGGATGATCTCGGTGCGCCGCGCGTCGCCGAAGGAGGATTTCAGGTCGGCGAGCTCGCGCCGGATCTCGTCGAGCACCAGGGGATCGGAGCCGAGGATGGCGCGCAGCCGCTCGATGAGCGCCATCAGCTCGCGGTACTCGTCGACCACCTTCTGCCGCTCGAGGCCGGTCAGGCGCTGCAGGCGCATGTCGAGGATGGCCTGGGCCTGCACGTCGGAGAGCGCGAAGCCGCTCATCAGCCGGTCGCGCGCCTCGCCGGGGTTGGCGCTGGCGCGGATGGTGGCGATGACCTCGTCGAGGTGATCCAGGGCTTTCAGGATCCCTTCCAGGATGTGGGCGCGCTCCTCGGCCTTCCGGAGGTCGTAGCGGGTGCGGCGGATGACGACCGTCTTCCGATGGTTCAAGAAGTGTTGCAGGAGCTCCTTGAGGGTCATCACCTTGGGCTGGTTGTCGACGATGGCTAGCAGGATGATGCCGAAGGTGGTCTGCATCTGGGTCATCTTGTAGAGCGAGTTCAGGATGACCTCGGGGACCTCGCCGCGCTTGACCTCGAGGACGATGCGGATGCCGTCGCGGTCCGACTCGTCGCGCAGGTCGGAGATCCCTTCCAGGCGCTTCTCGCGGACGAGCTCCGCCATCTTCTCGATCAGCCGCGCCTTGTTGACCTGGTAGGGGATCTCGGTGACGATGATCGCCTGGCGCTCGCCGCGGGCTGAGGTCTCGATGGCCGCCCGCGCCCGCACCTGGACGATGCCGCGGCCGGTCGTGTAGGCGGCGTAGATTCCTTCCAGGCCGTGGATGAAGCCGGCGGTGGGGAAGTCGGGGCCGGGCAGCACCCGCATGAGATCGCGGATGCCGGCGTCGGGGTTCTCGATGAGCAGGAGGAGGGCGGCGATCACCTCGCCCAGGTTGTGCGGCGGGATGTTGGTCGCCATGCCGACGGCGATGCCGGAGGCGCCGTTGACGAGGAGGTTGGGGACGCGCGCCGGCAGCACCAGCGGCTCGCGCTCGGAATTGTCGTAGTTGGCCTGGAAATTGACCGTATCCTTGTCGAGGTCCTCCAGCAGCGAATTCGCCACCTTGGCAAGCCG
>DATNKQ010000358.1:0-3316 GCA_035603315.1 Thermoanaerobaculia bacterium | reverse complement strand
CGCCAGCAGCTTCCGCGCGGGCGGGGCGGCGGCGGTCACGAACGGGGCCTTCTCGGTGCACAGCTTGACGTTCTGGACCGGCATGCCGGAGTACTCGTAGTCGAGCTGGGTCGCCATGTCGAGGACCTGGCAGCCGGTCATGGCGACCTTTTTCGAGGTGCCGTCGGCACGGACGTCGAAGAAGGTGAAGAGGTGGTTCTTCCAGTCGCCGGCGCCCAGGGGATCCGCCCGGCCGCCGCCCTGGTTGAGCCACACCTGCCAGAGGCGGTCGATGTTAGCGTGGTGGAGCCAGAAAATGGGGTCGCGGGCCGCGCACTCGACGAACGACATCCATCCCACCGAGCCGCCGACGGCGTCGTGGATGACGTTGTGGGGCTGGGACTCGAGCTGGCCATAGTTGCCGCCCGAGTGCAGCGCGACGGGCGTGAGCTGGCTGCCGAAGGCCTCGTCGGGCAGCAGGCCGGAGGCGCAGCCGGCGCAGCTCTTGCCCGCCGGGCAGTTGCAGAAGGGGAGGAGCCTCATGGCCTCGTCGTCGGCGGCATCCTCGGCCGTGACGCAGGGTTGGCCGGGCTTGACGAGGTTGCAGTTGGGCGCCCGCTGCGCCACGTAGAGCGGGTTCGAGCCGTCGGCCGGCACGCGCATGGGCTCCGGCAGGTCGCGGTGCTCCGGGTTCTCGTAGTTCCAGTAGGGGAGGGTGAAGCTGGGGTCTCCCGAGGCCTGGCGCAGCATGCGCTCGAGGTAGTAGAGGTACATCCGGTGCCAGGCCAGGAAGAAGAAGTTGCCGTGCTGGCAGGTCGCCCAGGCGGTCTGCTTCGGCCCCGGCGTGAGCGGGCAGATGCTGCTGTCGCTGGGGTAGCCGTGGATGTTGGCCTGGTAGAGCCAGCTCGCGGGATCGTTGGCCTTGCGGGACTGCATGACGGCGACGCCCTTGCGGAAGGCGGCGATCTGCGCCGCCGTGAGCTGGTGGATCTCCTGGCGGACGTGGACCGCCTTGACCGGGCTGGTTACGGTCGTGGCGGTCGTGGCGGGCATGGCGCTGGCGCCGGGCTTGCCGGCGGCTCCGGCCGAGCCCGCGAAGAGCGTCAGGAAAGCGAGAGCCGACGCCGCCCGAAGCAGGGTTCGACCGCAGGACCGGTGCAGCATGGGTGGACGGACCTCCTCAAGAGACGGCTGCGGCGGAGTTTAGCCTCCCCGCCGACGCTGCGACAAGCCCTGCGACAGAGGCCGAGGATTCGCCGGCGCATGCGGGATCACCGCGGCGTGATCCAGCCGCTGGCGGTGACGAGGCCGTTGTCGCGGCCATCGCCGCCGGGGGTGACGACGTAGGCGCCCATGGCGCCGACGCGGCGGTTGGGGCCGAAGGTGAGCGGCGGGGTGAGGCCGGTGTCGTAGCCCTGCAACCCTTCCAGGGCGGCGACCAGCTTCTCCCGCGAGAGGTCGCGGCCGGCGCGCTCCAGCGCCTCGAAGAGCGTCTCGGCGGCGGCGAGGGCGGCGAGCTGCACGGAAGGGGGACGGGGCGGCGTCTCGAAGCCCGGACCGAGCTGCCGGTAGAGCTCGGCGCCGCGGCCCGTCAGGTCCGAAGGCAGGGTCGAGAGGGCGAGGAAGACCCGGCTCGCGAGGCCCGGCCCAGGAGCCGCGGCGCCGGCGAGCGCTCCCAGAAGGAAGAGGTCGGGGGGGGAGCCGGCGGCAGCGAGAGCCGCCTGCGCCGTCCGGGCATCGGCCGCCGAGCCGAGGAAGAAGAGGGCGCCGGCGCCCGCCGCCGCAGCGACGGCCGGGCCGGGGTCTCCCGGCGGGTACTCGACCTCCGCGAAATTGACGGCCGTAGCGTCTCCCTGCCGCGAGCCCTGGTCGCGGATCGCCGCCGCCACCTCCGCCAGCTCTCCCCGCGGCCGCGCCACCACGGCCCGCGTCCCGGGCCGCTCTCGCCGTTCGCGACGATCGCGCTCCAGGGCGAAGTCGGCCAGCGCCCGCGCCTGCTCCTCGAGGCCGGGGAGGAGATAGAACACCCAGCGGTTCCAGGGCGGGCCAGTGGCCGGATGGATCGTGAAGGGCCCGACCGCCGGGATCTCCCGCTCCCGCGCGAGGCCGGCCAGCTCGGCCTCCGCCCCCACCAGGAAAGGGGCGAGGAGGGCGAAGACCTCCTCGCCGTCGAGGAAGCGCGCCACCGCCGCCCGCCGCTCCGCCGCCGGCTCCGGCGGCGCCAGAAAGCGCAGCTCGATTCGGCGGCCGTAGAGGCCGCCGCGTTCGCCGATCCGGCGGGCTGCCGCTTCGAGAGGGCGCCGGATCGCCTCGCTCATCGCCGCCGGCGTGCCGGCGGGCGGCAGGACGACCCCGAGTCGGATGGCGCCCTCCGAGATGCCGGGATCGCGCTCCTCGCCGACCCGCTTGAGGTAGCTGACAAGCGCCGCGGCCTCCTCCTGGGTGAGCCGGTAGCGCGGCATGGTGCGGTCGAGCGGATTGCCGGCGGCGTCGAGGCCCAGGGTGACGGCGCGCTTGACGAGGCGCTCGGTGTAGGGGGGATGAAGGCGCCCGCCGTTAGGAGCGACCGAGTACGGCCGGGTGAGGGCCGCCCAGGTGACGTCCGGCGGCGCCACCCCGCCCTCGGGCCGGCCCCTGCCGTCGCGGCCGTGGCAGCCGGCGCAGGGGAGCGTCGTCGCGGTGGTCTCGACGCCCTCTGTGCCCAGCGTCGCCGGAATCTCGCGCCCGCCCGCCCCTTCGCCCGAGCGGAAGATGCGCTTCCCCAACTCCTCCTCGGGACGGAGCGTCGCCGAGACGCCGCCGGCGAGGAGGACCGCCAGGGCAAGGAGGAGCCAGCCGGCCCGCGTGGTCCGCCCGGCCGGCGCCTCAGCCGCGATCGTGCAGCAGGGCATCCAGCGAACGGACGAGGTCCTGGGGAGGCGCCAGGCCGACGACCTTCTTCCACAGGCCGGTCGCCTCGTTGCCCATGATCAGGATGTTGGTGTGGTCGTCCTTGCTCTCGACGTACTGGCCGAGGCGGTAGAGCGCCCAGTCGACGTTCTCTTTCTTGCCGGTCAAGAAGAACCAGCCGGGCCGCGCCTTTACCCGCGCGGCGTACTGCCGGAGCTTCTCGGGGGTGTCGGTCTCCGGGTCGACGGTGAGCGAGAGGAGATAGACGTCCTTGCCCAGGCGGTCGCCCAGCCACGACTGCAGGCCGGCGAGCTTCTCCGTCATCAGCGGGCAGACGCCGTTGCAGGTGGCGTAGAAGGCGTCGACGACGACGACCTTGCCCTTCAAGAGGTCGCTGTAGAGGCGCTTCGGCTCGCCGTGCTGATCGATCAGCACGACGTCGGTGGAG
>DATNKQ010000310.1:0-2978 GCA_035603315.1 Thermoanaerobaculia bacterium | reverse complement strand
GGTGATGGCTTGGCCTCAGCAATTCTATGAAAATTTTGAAGAAATACTCACGGGTGGATCTTCTTCCCCTCGCTGAGCATGGCGACGTATTTCTCGATGCGCCTTGCGCGGGTCTCGGGCTTCTTGGCTTCCTCGACGCGGTAGAGGATGGCGTAGCGGTTGGCGCTGTCGAGGATCGCGAAGAACTCGCGGGCGCGCTTGTTCTTCTTCAGCTCGCGCTCGAGGTCCGCCGGCACCGTCGCGGTCCTTTGGCCCTGGTAGGCGGCGGCCCAGCGGCCGTCCGCCTTCGCGCGCTCGACCTCGCGCAGGCCCGCCGGGCGCATCTCGCCCTTCTCGATCAGTGCGGTGGCCTTGTCGACGTTGATCTTCGACCATTTGCTGCGCGCCTTGCGGGGGGTGAAGCGCTGCAGCCAGTAGCGGTCGTCGAGCGGCCGCTTGTGGCCGTCGATCCAGCCGAAGCAGAGGGCGACGTCCAACGCCTCCGGGTAGGTGACAGAGGCGATACCGGAGCCCTTCTTGGCGAACTGGATCCACAGGCCGCTCGCGGCCGCGTGGTGGTCCGCGAGCCACGCCTCCCACTCCGCGCGGGAGGCGAAGGCGAGGACCGGCTCGTCGCTTCGATCGCTCATGCGCAGTGGACGGTCTCTGGCTTCCCGCCGCCTACCCGGGGAGCTTCGCCGCCAGCACGTCGATCTTCTCGATCGCCGGCGGCTTGGCGAGGAGGTCCCCGGCCTTCGCCATCAGGGCGGCCGCCACGCGGCCCGTGAGGTGAGCCTGCCGGCCCGCTTCGTCGGGGAAGGCATCGAAGATGCCGAACTTCGAGGGGCTCAAGCGGACGGCGAACCAGGCGATCGTGGCCGGCTCCTCCTGCACGATCGGCAGGCCTCCCAGGAGGAAGCTCTCGACCTCCCCTTCCTTGCCGGGCTTGGCCTCCAGGCTGACCCACAACGCGACTTTCACCATGATCGTTCTCCCTTGGCTGGCCATGGTTGGCTGGAAATGACCCCGCGGCGTCGGCGCCGCGGCTGGACGAGAGCATACCGCCTGGAGAAAGGCCGGGCTAACGGCGCGCCGGCGACGCCGGGGTCGCCCGGCCGGTGGCGAGCCACTGCGCCCAGTCCGGCCGCCCCACCTTCCGGGCCTGCTCGGCGGCCCGCGCGTGGTCATACGGGACCTTCCGCTGCTCGACGTGCCAGCCGTCCCCGGACCTCTCGACGACGGCGTAGGAGGCGTCGGGCGAATAGGTCTGCGCGCGGTGATAGCTCGGATGCTCGGAGGCGTCCTTCAAGACCGCTTGAAGCGCCACGGAGTTGCCGTGGATGTCGGCGAGGAGCCCGATTCTCATATCAGCTCGAGGATAGCTCAAGCGCTGGCCGATGGTTGCCGCTCGCCGCGCCAGGCGGCGTAGAGCCAGATCATCCCGCCCACGGCCATCGCCACCGGGATGATCAGGAAGGCGCGGTCGAGCGAGGTGGCGTCGGAGATGGCGCCGACGAGCGGCGGCGAGGGGACGTCGCCCAGGAGATGGATGGCGAAGATCGAGAGCGCCACCGCGGTCGCCCGCTCCCCCGGCGCGACGGCGTTGACGATCGCCGAGTTGACGGGGCCGGTCGAGAGGAAGAGGAGGATCTCGGCGACGACGATGGCCGGCATGTAGACGGCGCGCGCCGGGGCCACGAAGGCGACGAGGGCCACCGGCGCTGCCAAGAGGGTGGCGGCGCCGGATACCCAGAGGTAGGACTCGCGGAAGCGCGAGAGGAGGCGGTCGCCCAGCCAGCCGCCGGCGAAGGTGCCGAGGAAGCCGGTGACGACGACGATGGCGCCGAACTCGACCGTCGCCTCGGTGCGCGGCACCCCGCGGATGCGCTCGAGGAAGGCGGGAGTCCAGAAGGCGAGGGCGCCGAGCGCGAAGGTGTAGGCCGCGTACCCGAGGACGGTCAGCCGGTAGGGCGCGTTGCGGAGCAGCCCGGCGTACGCGGCGGCCGCGCTCCGGCCGGCGAGCGCGGCGGCGGCGTGGCTGCCCCCTTCGCCGTCTTGGGCGCCGCGGGGCGGGTCGAAGAGGCGCCAGGCGAGGACGGCGAGGACGAGGCCGGGGAAGCCGGCGAGGAAGAAGGCAGCCCGCCAGCCGAGGTAGCGGTCGACGAGCCCCCCGAGGACGTACCCCGCCGCCGAGCCGATGGGGATGGCCGAGAAGAAGACGGCGTAGACGCGGCCGCGGCGCTCCTTGGGGAAGTGGTCGGCCAGGAGGGCCGGGGCGATAGTGCCGTACGCCGCCTCCCCCACCCCCACCGTCGAGCGGGCGGCGAAAAGCGTGCCGAAGCCGCGGGCGAAGCCGCCCAGCCCCGTCGCCAGGCTCCAGATCGCCACCCCGGCGCCGATGAGCGGCGGCCGCGAGCGGCGGTCGCCCAGGGTGCCGAAGATCGGCGAGGCCAGCATGTAGACGAGAATGAAGCCGGTCATCAGCGAGCCGAGCTGGGTGTCGGAGAGGTGGAGCTCGGACCTCTTCAGGCTCTCGACCAGCGCCGAGACGACGTAGCGGTCGAGATAGTTGAAGAGGTTGATGAGGGTGAGGACGGCGAGCGCCGTCCGCGCCCGCCGCGCGGCCAGCGCGGTCAGCGAGGTCAAGGAGCCAGCGGAGTCGGAAAGATCGGCCGCGGGGAGCACTGGGGCGGGAGTCTATACGCCACGATGCCTCGTGTACGATGCCAGGTCTTCTCATGTGGAAACCCGGCGACCGCCTTACCCATCGTCTCAACCCCGGCCTGGGGCCGGGGCGGGTCGTCGCCGTCCATGGGCGGAGCGTGGAGGTGGAGTTTCCGGATGCCGCGCAGACCCTTCGCGTCGCCGCCGACGCCGGCGCCCTCGTCCCTCTGACGCTGGCGCCCGGCGTCCGCGCGCGGCTCGAGGGGACGGGCGAGACGGTGACGATCGCGGCCCTCGACGGCGACTTTTGCCTGCTCGCCGACGGCCGCCGGGTG
>DATNKQ010000309.1:0-5592 GCA_035603315.1 Thermoanaerobaculia bacterium | reverse complement strand
TTCGTCCCCGATCCGTTCGCCACCCTGCGCGGCCAGGCCGGCGCCCGGCTCTACAAGAGCGGCGACCTCGCCCGGCGCCTGCCGGACGGCGACCTCGAGTACCTAGGCCGGATCGATCACCAGGTCAAGATCCGCGGCTTCCGCATCGAGCTCGGGGAGATCGAATCGACGCTGGCGCGCCACCCCGCCGTGCGCGAGGCGGTGGTGCTGGTGGACGACCCGGGAGTGGACGGCGACTGGCGCCTAGTGGCGTTCGTCGCCGGCGACCGCGCCGGCCTGGATGCGGCGGGCCTGCGGACGCACCTGGAGCTGACGCTGCCCGAGCACATGGTCCCCTCCGGCTTCGTCGTCCTCGACGGGCTGCCGCTGTCGCCCAACGGCAAGGTGGACCGCCGGGCGCTGTCGCGGATGGAGGCGGTGGCGGACCGCGCGGCCCGGGCCACCTTCGTGGCCCCGCGCACGGCCACCGAGGAGTTGGTCGCCGGCGTCTGGGCCACGCTCCTGGGCGTCGAGCGGGTGGGGGTCGGCGACAATTTCTTCGAGCTGGGCGGCCACTCCCTCATGGGGACGCGGTTGGTGTCCCGCCTCCGCGACGCCTTCGACATCGAGCTGCCGCTGCGCGCCCTCTTCGAGGCGCCCACCGTCGAGGCGCTGGCCGCCCGCGTCGAGGCCGCGCGATGGAGCGAGCCGGGCCGCAGCCTGCCCCGGCTGCGCCCGATGGCCTGGCAGCAGGTGTCGCCGCTCTCCTTCGCCCAAGAGCGCCTCTGGTTCCTCGCCGAGCTTAGGCCCGAGAGCGCCACCTACAACATCCCTGCCGCCTTCCGGCTCTCCGGCGAGCTCGACCTCCCCGCCCTGGAGCGGAGCCTGCACGAGATCGTCCGCCGCCACGAGACTCTGCGCACCACCTTCGCCCTGGAGGACGGACAGCCGGTGCAGGTCATCGCCTCCACGCCCTCGCTGCGCATCCCCGTCCACGACCTCACGGGTTTGGCGGCGGAGGAGCGGGCGCGCGAGGTGGAGCGCCTGGCCGCCGCGGAAGCGGCGCTGCCCTTCGACCTGCAGCGCGGCCCGCTGCTCCGCGCCCAGCTCCTGAGCCTCTCCGCGCGCGAGCACGTCGCGCTCTTCACCATGCACCACATCATCAGCGACGGCTGGTCGCTGGGCATCCTCATCGAGGAGATCGCCGCGCTCTACACGGCCTTCGCCGGCGGCGCGCCCTCGCCGCTCCCCGAGCCGCCGATCCAGTACGCGGACTTCGCCGCCTGGCAGCGCGAATGGCTGCGCGGCGAGGCCCTGGACGAGCAGGTCGCCTACTGGAAGGACGAGTTGGCGGGCGCGCCGGGGGTGATCGAGCTGCCGGCCGACCGGCCGCGGCCGCCCCTCCAGAGCGCGCAGGGCGCGAGTGTCCCCGTGGCGCTCGACCGCGCCCTGGCGGGCGCCCTCGACGCGCTTGCCCAGCAGGAGGGGGCGAGCCTCTTCATGCTCCTCCTGGCCGGCTTCCAGGCCCTCCTCCATCGCTACTCGGGACAGGACGACGTCCTCGTCGGCTCGCCGATCGCCAACCGCACGCAGACGGAGATCGAGGGCCTCATCGGCCTCTTCGTCAACACCCTCGTGCTGCGCGGCCGGCTCGGTGCGCCGGCGCTCCGTTTCCGCGACCTGCTGGCCGGTGTGCGGAGGACGGCGCTCTCCGCCTATGCTCACCAGGACCTTCCGCTGGAGAAGCTCATCGAGGAGCTGCGGGTCGAGCGGAGCCTCGCCTACAGCCCTCTCTTCCAGGTCCTCTTCGCGCTCCAGAACGCGCCGATGGAGCCGCTCGCGCTGCCGGGGGTCGTCCTGTCGCCGATCGACCTTCCCGTCACCACCGCCAAGTTCGACCTGAGCCTGGCGCTGGCGGAGGTGGGGGGAGCCCTGGCCGGCGCCCTCGACTTCAGCACCGACCTCTTCGACGCCGCCACGGTGCAGCGGATGGTGGGGCACTACCGAATGCTGCTGAAGGGGGCGATTGCCGATCCAGGATGCCGGTTCTGGGATCTATCGCTCCTGACCGCGGAAGAGGAGCACGAGGTCGTGGCGGCTTGCAACGACACGGCGGTAGCCTGGCCGGTCGAGGGTTTGCTGCACGAGCTCATCGGGGCGCAGGTGGCGCGTACGCCCGAGGCGATCGCCGTCTCCTTCGAGGGCGAGGCGCTGACCTATGGCGAGCTGGAAGAGCGCGCAGAACGGTTGGCGGCACGGCTGCGCGGCCTGGGGGTCGGTCCGGAGGAGGTGGTGGGGATCTGCGCCGAGCGCTCGCTGGAGATGGTGGTGGGGCTTCTCGCGACCCTCAAGGCGGGCGGCGCCTACCTGCCGCTCGATCCCGGCTACCCGGCGGACCGCCTGAGCTACATGCTGGAGGACGCGCGGCCGGCCGTGCTCCTGGCGCAGGAGCGGCTGGCCGATCGCGTCGCCGCGGGGACCGAGGCGCGGCTGGTGCTTCTGGACGGCGCCGAGGAGGACCTGCCGGGCGACGTGCCGGCGCGGCGGCCGGCCACTCCCGACGGCGCGGCCTACGTCATCTACACCTCGGGGTCGACGGGCCGTCCGAAAGGCGTCGTCAACACCCACCGCGGCATCGTCAATCGCCTCTTGTGGATGCAGGCCGCCTACGGGCTGACGCCGGCGGATCGGGTGCTGCAGAAGACGCCGGCGAGCTTCGACGTCTCGGTGTGGGAGTTCTTCTGGCCGCTGCTGTTCGGCGCGCGGCTGGTGATGGCCCGTCCGGGAGGCCACCAGGACGCTGCCTACCTGGTGGAGACGATCGAGAAGGAGGGGATCACGACGCTGCACTTCGTGCCGTCGATGCTGCAGGTCTGGCTGGAGGAGCCCGGGCTCTCGCGCTGCGCGGGGTTGAAGCGGGTGATCTGCAGCGGCGAGGCGCTGCTGGCGGAGTCCGCGGAGCGCTTCTTCGCGCGCCTGGGCGAGCCGTACGGGGTCGAGCTGCACAACCTCTACGGTCCGACCGAGGCGGCGGTCGACGTGACCTCCTGGCAGTGCGAGGAGGGCGGCGGGAGAGGCCGGGGAGGGGTGCCGATCGGCCGGCCGATCGCCAACACGCAGATCTATCTCTTGGACCGCGAGGGCCGTCCGGTGCCGGCGGGGGTGGCGGGGGAGCTGCACATTGGCGGCGTGGGTCTGGCGCGCGGCTACCTGCGGCGGCCGGAGCTGACTGCCGAGCGCTTCGTGCCGAACCCGCTGGCCGTCGAGCCGGGACGGGCCGGCACGCGGCTCTACCGGACGGGGGATCTGGCGCGCCGGCTGGCGGGCGGCGAGATCGAGTTCCTGGGGCGGATCGACCACCAGGTGAAGATCCGCGGCTTCCGCATCGAGCTCGGCGAGATCGAGTCGGCGCTCGCCCGTCTTGCCGGCGTGCGCGAGGCGGCGGTACTGGTGGACGATTCCGGAGCCGAGGGCGATCGCCGCCTGGTGGCCTATGTGGTGGCCGAGTCGCCGGACGCCACGGCGCTCAAGACGGCGCTGGGCCGCGAGCTGCCCGCGCACATGATCCCGGCCGGCTTCGTCTTCGTCGACGCCCTTCCCCTGTCGCCCAACGGTAAAGTCGATCGCCGGGCCCTCGCCCGCATCGCGTCGGCGCCGGAGCGGCTAGCCGAGGGCCCGTTCCTCGCCCCCCGCACCGCCACCGAGGCGGGGGTGGCGAAGATCTGGTCGGGGCTCCTGGGGGTCGAGAAGGTAGGTGCCCGCGACAACTTCTTCGAGCTGGGCGGCCACTCCCTCCTCGGCACCCGTCTGCTCTCCCGGCTGCGCGACGCCTTCGAGGTCGATCTCCCGCTGCGCACCCTCTTCGAAGCGCCCACCGTCGAGGCTCTGGCCGCGCGCGTCGAGGCGGCGAGCGGGCGCCAGGCGGCGAGCGGCGTGCCGCAGCTCCGGCCGCTGGCCCGGCGCGAGCCGCCCCCTCTCTCCTTCGCGCAGGAGCGCCTCTGGTTCCTGGCTCAGCTCGGTCCCGGCAGCGCCGCCTACAACATCCACGTCGCCCTCCGCCTCGTCGGGTCGCTCGACCTCCAGGCGCTGGAGCTGGCTCTCAACGAGATCGTCCGCCGCCACGAGACCCTGCGCACCACCTTCGCCCTGGTGGACAGCCGGCCGGTGCAGATGATCGCTCCGCGGGCGGCGATCGGCATTCCGGTCCTCGACCTCGGGGGCCTGGGCGAGCGCGAGCGCACGCTCGAAGCCAGGCGCCTCGCCGCCGCCGAGGCGGCGCGCCCCTTCGACTTGCTACGGGGGCCGCTCGCCCGCATCCAGTTTCTCCGCCTCTCCGCGCGCGAGCACATCGGCTACTTCACCTTCCACCACATCATCAGCGACGGTTGGTCGATGGGCATCCTCGTCCAGGAGATCGCCGCGCTCTACCGGGCGTACCTCGGCGGGCGGCCCTCGCCGTTGGCGGCGCTGCCCATCCAGTACGCCGACTTCGCGTCCTGGCAGCGCGAGTGGCTGCGCGGCGAAGTCCTGGACTCCCAGGTCGCCTATTGGAAGGTGGAGCTGATCGGCGCGCCGTCGGCGCTCGAGCTACCCACCGACCGGCCGTATCCGCCGCTCCAGAGCTCGCGGGGAACCAGCCTGGAGGTCGGCCTCCCCGCCCCCTTGACGGGCGCTCTCGAAGCGCTCAGCCAGCGGGAGGGGGCGACCCTCTTCATGATCCTCCTGGCCGGCCTGCAGGCGCTGTTCCATCGCTACTCGGGGCAGGACGACGTCGTCATCGGCTCGCCGATCGCCAACCGCACGCGCACCGAGATCGAGGGCCTGATCGGCCTCTTCGTCAACCTGCTGGTGCTGCGCGGGCGGGTCTCCGGCGGCGCCAGCTTCCGGCAGCTCCTGGCCGCCGCGCGGGTTGCCGCCCTGGGGGCCTACGCCCACCAGGACCTGCCCTTCGAGAAGCTCATCGAGGAGCTCAAGGTGGAGCGCAGCCTGCGCCACAGCCCGCTCTTCCAAGTCATGTTCGCGCTGCAGAATGCGCCCATGGACAGCCTGGACCTGCCGGGCCTCAGCCTGTCGGCCGTGGACTCGCCGATCGCGGCGTCGAAGTTCGATCTCAGCCTGCTGCTGTCGGAGGTCTCCGGAGCGCTCGTCGGCACCCTCGAGTACTGCACCGACCTCTTCGACGCCGTCACGGTGCAGCGGATGATGCGGCACCTCGAGGTCTTCCTGGAGGGTGCGGTCGCCGATCCCGAGCGGCAGGTCTCCGAGCTGCCGCTGCTGACCGCGGCCGAGCGGCAGGAGCTGCACGACTGGAACGATCGCCGCCCCGAGGCCGGCGCCTTCGAGGACGTGCACGTGCTCGTCGAGCGCCAGGCCGCGCGGACGCCGGAGGCGGTGGCGGTGGCCTTCGCGGGCGAAGAGGTCACCTACCGCGAGCTGGAGCGCCGGTCGGGCCGGCTGGCCTCGCGTCTGGTCTCGCTGGGGGTGGGTGCGGACGTGCTGGTGGGGCTCTGCGCCGAGCGCTCGCCGGAGATGCTGGTCGGGGTGCTCGCGGTGCTGCGGGCGGGCGGCGCCTACGTGCCGCTCGATCCCTCCTACCCGCGCGAGCGGCTGGCG
>DATNKQ010000300.1:0-11119 GCA_035603315.1 Thermoanaerobaculia bacterium | reverse complement strand
ACGAGGTTGGCGGCGAGCGGCGGCAGGAGGTGATGGGCGAGCCAGCCCGGCAGGATGACCGACAGGCGCGACGAGTAGTAGAGGTTGTGGAAGGCCTTGAGGTAGACGGCGCCGCCGCGGAAGTAGCCGTAGTAGATCCAGGGGTCGCGGCGCGGCCCACTGTAGACCCACTGCGGATCGAGGGCCAGAAGAAGGAAAGGGAGAGAGAGCAGGATGAGGAGGTCGCGGTAGCGGCGAAAAAAACCCCGGCCGGTCATGAGCTCTTGCGCCCCTCGATCAGCACGTTGGCGAAGGGCGTGCCGGCGGACATCGGCGCCCTGGCCACGGCGAGGCCGTGGTCGCCGAGGAGGCGCGACCACTCGCCGGCTGTCCGGTAGTGGAAGCGCTGGCGCCAGTGGCCGCGGGCCAGGGCGGACAGGCGCTCCGCCGCGCGCGTCCGCGCGAAGGCATCCCCCGCCGCCGCATCGGCCTCGCGGAGGACCAGCAGGCCGCCGCCCTCGAGGGCCGCGGCGGCGCGGTCGAGGAGCCGCTCCTGCTCGGCCGCCGGCAGGTAGTGGAGGACGTCGAGGAGGACGATCGCCCGCGCCGGCGGCAGGCTGGCGCGGCGCAGGTCCGCCACCTCGATCGTGGCCTCGGCGCCGAGGGCGAGGCGGGCCGCGGCGGCGGCCCCGGCGCGCCCTTCGATGCCGTGGAAGGCGAGGTGGGCGGGCGGCGGCGGCCAGCCGGCGGGATAGTCGGAGCGGGCGGCCTGCTCGCGCGCCGCGGCGAGGAGCGCCAGGAGGATGCCGCGGCCGCAGCCGAGGTCCAGCAGCAGGCCGCCGTCCGGCAGGCCGCCGCGCCGCAGGAGGCCGAAGTACAGCGGATCGTGGCGCAGCTTGGCGCGCACGAACTCCCAGGCGGAGACGCCGGCCTCGATGTAGCGCCGGGAGGTCTGGTCGATGAGATCCTCGACATCGCCGTGGCGGCGGCGGGAGAGCACCAGGCGGTAGGTGAGGGCGGCGAAGGCGACGGCCAGGACGAGGCCCAGGGCGGTGCTGCCGAGCAGCAGGTCGCCGCCGAATCGCCAGGGGTCAAGCCGGCGGATCTCCGCCAGGCGGATGGCGAGGAACGGCTCGCCGTGCAGGCGCCGGCCGAGCTGGAGCTCGCCCAGGACGACCAGCGGCCAGAGGAAGGGGAGGCTGACGTGGGCGGCCAGATAGGTCTTGATCTGGTTCAGCCGCAGCAGGCGGGCGGCGAGGACGCAGAGGGCGAGATGGAAGCCGAAGAAGGGGGTGAGACCGATGAAGACCCCGACCCCCACGGCAGCGGCCTGACGACCGGGGGAGTCGCCGGCGGTGCGCAGGTCGTAGAGGAGCTGGAGCAGCGGCCTGCTCCATCTCCCGCGGAGGTCGCCCGACAAGCGGCTCTACTCCGGCCCCTCGCCGGCGGCGAAGGGCACCGCGCGGAGGCCGCGGGCGGCGATGCCGTCGAGCACCCGCGGCAGCGCCTCGAGGACCACCGGCGCCCCTCCCGGCGCGCGCGCCGCGGAGCCGTCGTGGAGCAGCAGGACGTCGCCCGCGGCGAGCCCCCGGAGGAGGTCGGCGGCGATCCCCGCGGCCCGACCGCGGACGGTGTCGAAGGCCCGCCGGGTCCAGGAGACGAGGGTGAGGCCGGCGGCGGTGAGCACCGGGTCGAGCCAGAAGTTGCGGAGGCCGGCGGGAGCCCGGAAGTAGCGCGGCGGCCGGCCGGCGGCGCGCTCCAGCTCCTCCTGGGCGAGCGCCACCTCGCGGGCGATCGACCAGGGCGTATAGAGCGAAAAGGCGGGCGGATGGCTGTGGGTGTGGTTCTCCACCCGGTGGCCGCGGCGGGCGATCTCGGCGGCGAGCTCAGGCTGGGCCGCCGCCCGCCGGCCGATGCAGAAGAAAGTGGCGCGCGCGCCGTAGCGGTCGAGCAGGTCGAGGACGCCGGGTGTCGCCCGCGGGTCGGGCCCGTCGTCGAAGGTGAGGGCGATCTCGCCGCGGCGCGCCGCCTCCGGCGGCAGGCGCGAGAGGTTGCCGCCGAGCAGGCGCCCTTGCGGCCAGAGCCCGGCCGCGGCGATGGCGACATGGTCGGCCAGGGCAGCGGCGCAGATCGGCCGCCAGTGGTGGGGGACCACGGCGAGCGCCGCCAGCGCCGCGGCGTGGAGCCCGGCCGAGGCGGCGAGGAACGGGGTCGGGCGCCACGACCGCAGCCAAAGGCGCCTAGCCTCCATAGATGGGCCGGGAGAGGCCGGGGCTCGCCTCCAGGGTGAGGAGCGCCGGCCGGTCGAGCTTGCCGCGCGCGGTGCGCGGCAGCTCGGGGAGGAGGACGATGCTGCGCGGGACCTTGTGGGCGGAGAGGTGGGCGCGGCACCAGAGGAGGACCTCCTCGGAGGTCAGCCGGCCGGACCGGCAGGCGATCACCGCGCGCACCATCTCCGCCTCCTGCTGCGGCACCGGCACTCCCAGCACGACCACCTCGTCGACCCCGGCGAGCTGGCCGAGGACGACCTCGACCTCGCGCGGATCGACCTTCTTGCCCTTGACGTTGATGAGGTCGTCGAGGCGGCCGCGCAGCGTCAGCTCGCCGCCGCGCCATTCGGCCAGGTCGCAGCCCGTGAAGCGGCCCGACGAAAGCCGCGGGTCGCCGAGCGGCACGTAGCCCTGAGCGACGGCGGCGGAAGCGACGGAGACGATCCCCCCGCCGTTTGGGGCGGCGGTCCCGGCATTGGGGGCGCAGGCCGGCAGGAGCTCGATCGCGACCCCCTCGACCGGCGTCCCCACGGTGCCCCGTTCGCCGGCGCCGCCCTCGCGGTCGTAGCAGATCCCGCCGCACTCGCTGGCGCCGTAGAAGACGTGCGCCGGCTGGCCGAAGGTCGAGCGGAAGAGGCGCGCCGTGGCCGGGCTCAAGGGCGCCCCGGCGCTGATCACCAGGCGGAGCGTCGGCGGCCAGGCCGGCGGATGCGACAGCCGTAGCAGCGACTGGAGGTAGGCGGGCACGGTGGGGAAGACGGTGGCGCCGGCCCGGTTGGCGGCCAGGAACGGCTCCAGCAGGCTGGTGCCCTCCGGCACCACCAGGACGTTGCCGCGCACGAGGGCCGGGAGGACCAGGCTCGAGAGCCCATAGGAGTGGGACATGGGGATGAAAGAGAGCAGGCGATCGTCGTCGCGGAGGCCCATCGAGGCGGCCAGGGCGGCGTCGTCGGCGAGGAGCGCGGCGGACGGCGCGGCGACGCCGCGCGGCAGGCCCGTCGAGCCCGAGGTGAGCTTCACGACTGCCGTCCCGGGAAGCCGCAGGGGGCCGCCGGGGCTGTCGGCGGCGGTCTCCACGAGCGACCACTCCGCGCCGCCGCGCGGCCAGGCGCAGCGGCAGCGCAGGAGGGTCGCGGCGCCGAGCGCGCGGGCGATGCGCAGCCCCTCCGTCTCCGGCGCCCGGGCGTCGAGCAGGAGGGCCGGCAGGCCGGCCTGCAGCAGGGCGAGGAGCGAGGCGAGCATGCCAGGGCCGTTGCCGGCGGCCAGGGCGACCACTTCGCCGGGGGCGAAGCTCCGCTGTTCCAGGACCTCGCCGGCGGTGCGGGCCAGGTCGTTCACCTCGCCCGCCGTGGCGGTCCGCCCGGGGGAGACCACTAGGGGGGCGTCCGGCCGCCGCCGCGCACGCGTTGCGAAGGCCTGGAAGATCGGATCCTGCATCATCGTTTTCACCAGCCGAGGAGGGCTGATCCTAACATCCCTCCGGCTGGACCGGCCGGGACCGCGCCGGCATTGCACGGCTTTTGCAAAGCACGGTAGGATAATGGGCTTGTGCATCGGTCAATGCGAGCCGGTTGACCGCACATCCTCCTCCATGTGCGTCGTAGAGGTCCACCGACATGTCTGAAGCGCAAGCGACCCCGGCGAGGATCAAGCGGCTGATCGTCAGCAGCCTCAACCTCGACGGCATGAGACCGGAGATGATCGACGACCATGCGCCGCTGTTCGGCGAGGGCTTGGGGCTCGACTCCGTGGACGCCCTCGAGCTGGTCGTCGCCCTCGAGAAGGAGTTCGGGATCAAGATCAAGAGCCAGGAGATCGGGCGCGAGGTTTTCTCCTCGGTCGCCAGCCTCTCGCAGTACATCGAAAGCCGAAACTAGCCCGATTCGGCCGCGGCGGCGATCTCCGCACCTGCGCTGCCTTAAGATGGGCCGGATGCCGACAACCTCTGATTCCCGGCGCGTCGTCGTCACCGGCGTCGGCGCGGTCTGCGGCTTCGGCTGGGGAGTCGAGCCGCTGGAGACAGGCCTGCGCGCCGGGGCGACCGCGCTCCTGCCGTTCTCGCGCTTCGATCACTCCCGCCATCGGACGCATCTCGCCGCCCAGGTCCCCGAGCCGCCGTCCGGGGTCGCCGCCTCCTTCCCGGCCTGGCGGCGGCTCACCCAGGCCGATCGCTTCGCCCTCTTCGCCGCCGCCGAGGCCGTGTCCCAGGCGGGGCTCGCCGCGCCCCTGGGCCCCGCTGCCGGGGTCTTCTTCGGCAGCAGCACGGGCGGCATGTTCGAGACCGAGCTCTTCTATCGCGAGCTCGCCAGGAAGGGCGGCCGCCCTCGCCTCTCCGCCCTCGCCTCGCAGCCGGTGAGCGGCCCGGGCGACGCCGTGGGCCGCCACCTGCAGGTCGCCGGCCCGGTGCGGACCATCTCCTCGGCCTGCTCCTCTGCGACCCTGGCGCTCGGCGCCGCCCTCGACGCGATCCGCGCCGGCGAGGTCGAGGTGGCGATCGCCGGCGGATCCGACTCGCTCTGCCAGCTCACCTATGCCGGCTTCAATTCCCTCCGCGCGGTGGCGGAAGGCCCCTGCCGGCCGTTCCGCGAGGGCAGAGACGGCATGTCGATCGGCGAAGGGGCTGCCGTCTTCGTCCTCGAGCCGCTGGCGCTGGCGCTTCAGCGCGGGGCGCTGCCGCTCGCCGAGCTCGCCGGCGCCGGCTCTTGCTGCGACGCCCACCACATGACCGCCCCCGACCCGGCGGGCGAAGGCGCCGCTGCCGCCGTGGAAGCGGCGCTGGCGGACGCCGGCGTGGCGGCCGGGCGGGTCGATTTCGTCAACGCCCACGGCACCGGCACGCCGCTGAACGACGCCGCCGAATGGCGGGCGCTGGAACGCGTCTTCGGCCCCCGCGGGCGCCTCCTGCCGCTGACCGCGACCAAGGGAGCCGTGGGGCATCTGCTGGGCTCGGCGGGCGCCATCGAGGCGCTGGCGACCCTCCTCTGCCTGCGCGCCGGCGAGGTCCACCCCACGCCGGGCGACGGCCCGGTCGATCCGGCGCTCCCGCTGGCGCTGGTCACCGGCCGGCCGCTCCCCCTGCGGGCGGAGGTCGCCGTCTCGGTCAATCTCGCCTTCGGAGGGTCGAACGCGGCCCTCGTCCTCTCCCGCTTTCCGGCGCCGGCGGACCGGGCCGCTTGAGCCGCGAGGTGGTGGTGACGGGCCTGGGGACAGTCGGCGCTTTCGGGTGCGGGCGGCAGGCCCTGGAGGCCGCGCTCCGCTCGGCGCGGCCGGCGCTCTCCCTGGTCGACCGCTCGCTCTATCACCGCACCGGCGGCGCGCGGCGCGCGGCCCTCGCCTGCCGCAACCTCGCGGGTTGGGTGCCGCCGGCGGAGGCGCGGCGGATGAGCGCTCCTTCGCGCCTCGCCGTCGCCGCCGCCCGCATGGCCTTGGAAGATGCCGGGCTGGGCCGCGGCTGGACCTCTCCGGGCCGGCCGCCGGCGGAGACGGCGGTCGTCGTCTCCACCGCCTTCGGCCCCTCCTCCTGCACCGAGGGGCTCCTGCAGCAGATCTTCCTCGACTCCCCGGAGTCGGCCTCCCCCTTCCTCTTCACCGAGAGCGTCGCCAACGCGCCGGCGGCGCAGATCGCCATCGCCACCCGCGCGCGCGGGGCCGGCATCACGCTCTCGCAGCGCGAGGCCGGCCCGCTCCTTGCCGTCGGCTCGGGAGCTGCGGAGATCGCCCTCGGGAGGTCGCGGCGGGCGCTCGCCGGATCGGTCGAGGAGATCACCCCTCTCCTCCATGCCGTGCTCGACCGCTTCGGCGCCCTGGCGCGCCCGCGGGGACTGGCGGAAGAGGAACAGGAGGAGGTCGCTCGACCCTTCGACCGCCGCCGCGACGGCTTCCTGGCCGGCGAGGGGGCGACCGTGCTGGTGCTCGAAGAGGTGGGAGAAGCCCGCCGCCGCGGGGCGCGGGCGCTCGCCCGCGTCGCCGCCTGGGGCAGCGCCTTCGACTCCACCGCGGCGCCGACCGGCTGGGGCGAGGGAGCGGCCGGGCTCGCCGGCGCCCTCGTCCGCTGCCTGGAACGAGCGGGGCTCCGCCCCGGCGACGTCGACCTCATCGTCTCGGGGGCTTCGGGCTCGCGTGAGGGCGACCGGCTGGAGGCGCTGACGCTCCACGCCGCATGGGGCGAGGCGCCGCTGCCGCCGGTCCTCGCTCCCAAGGGGGTGACCGGCGAGTACGGCGGCGGCTTCCTGGCCGCCGCCCTGCTCGCCGTCCAGGGCGTCCCTTTCGGCCCCACCGCGGGCTTCGCGGAGCCCGACCCCGAGCTCCGGCTCTTCCCCCACGGCGGCGGCCCGCTGCCAACTCCCCGCAACACCCTGGTGACGAGCCTGGCCGCCGGCGGTGCCGCCGCCTGGTTGGTCCTCGCCCGCCCGGAGGCCGCATGAGCGCCGCCCGGTCGACCGACCGGATCGCGGCGGCGATCCCCGCCTACCAGGCGGCGCCGACGATCGGCGGCGTGGTGCGCGGGGTGAGCACGGTGCTGCCGGAGGTGCTGGTGATCGACGACGGCTCGACCGACGCCACGGCCGAGGAGGCGCAGCGGGCGGGAGCGCGGGTCCTGACGCTCCCCGTGAACCGCGGCAAGGGGACGGCGCTCGCCGCCGCCTTCGCCGACCTCTTCGGCCGCGGCTTCACCGGCGTGGTGACGCTCGACGCCGACGGCCAGCACTTGGCCGGCGAGATCGCCACCCTGCTGGCGGCGGCGGAGCCCGACGCCGATCTCGTGCTGGGGGTGCGCGACCACCTCTTCGCCGGCATGAGCCCCTTGCGGCGGGCGAGCAACCGGCTCTCCTCGCGCGCCATCTCCTTCGCCGCCGGGCAGCGGCTGGAAGACATCCAGACCGGATTCCGCTTCTACTCGCGGCGCCTCATCGAGCGGGTGGGATTTCCGGCCGGTCGCTTCGAGGCTGAGAGCGCGGTGGTGGTGCGGGCTGCCCGCGCCGGCTTCCGGGTGGTGACGGTGCCGGTGCGGCTGGGCTTCGCCGATGGCCGCACCACCAGCCACTACCGTCCCCTGATCGACAGCCTGCGCATCGCCGGGGCGGTGACGCGGGCGCGGCTGGAGGCGCGGCGATGGCAGACGCCGTCCTCGTAACCGGCGGCAGCCGTGGCATCGGGCGCGCCGTGGTCGAGACGCTGGCGGCCGAGGGCTGGCCGGTGGCCTTCACCTGGCGGGTAGAGGAGGCGGCGGCGCGGCGGGTGGAGGAGGCTTGCCAGGGGCGCGCCCGCGCCTTCCAGCTCGACCTCGCCGACCGCGGGCGGCCCGACGACCTGGTGGCCGAGGTCGAGGAGAGCCTGGGACCGCTGGGCGGCCTCTGCAACAACGCCGGCCTGCGCCGCGAGTCGCTCCTCGCCCTCACCTCGGATGCCGACTGGGACGCCGTCCTCGACATCAACCTGGGCGGCCTCTTCCGCTGCTGCCGCGCCGTGCTCAAGGGGATGATGCACCGCCGTCGCGGCGCCATCGTCAACGTCGCCTCGCTCTCCGCCCTCCACGGCGTCGCCGGCCAGGCCGCCTACGCGGCCTCGAAGGCGGGGATCCTCGGGCTCACCCGGTCGCTGGCGCGCGAGGTCGGCCGCCGCGGCGTGCGCGTCAACGCCGTGGTGCCGGGCTTCGTGGCCACCGACCTGACGGCTGGCCTGCCGGCGGCCGCCGTCGAGCGCCTGCGGGCCGGCGAGTGCCTGCCCGGCGGCACCTCTGCGGCGGCGGTCGCCGGCGCCGTCGCCTTCCTCCTCTCGGACCGCGCCGCCGCCATCACCGGCCAGGCGCTGGTGGTCGACGCGGGGGCCTCGGCATGAGGTGGCCCCCGCTTGCAGAATGGATCGCCGACCACCCCTGGCGGGTGCTCGGCCTCTGCCTGGCGCTGAGCGCCGCGGCGCTGTGGCCGGCCTCCCGCCTGCGGCTCGAGACCGACCTCGCGGCCCTGCTGCCGGAGGACGCCCCGGCCGCCCGCGACTACCGCGCCTTCCTGCGCACCTTCGGCGGCTTCGAGAAGGTCTTCGTCGTCGTGCGGGCGCGGGGCGTCGGGCGCGACGATCCGGGGCCGCTGGTCGACGCCGCGGCGGCGCTTGCCGCCGAGCTCTCCAAGAGCCGGGAGGTGGCGAGCGTCCGCTACGGGCTCACCCCCGAGGACGAGCGGTTCTTCTTCCGCTACGTCGCGCCGCGGGCGCCGCTGCTGCTCAAGGGCGCCGCCTGGGAGGAGCTCCGCGGCCGCCTCGAACCGGCCGAGATCCGCCGCCGGGTGGCGATGGTAAAGGGGGCGCTCAACGGTCCGATCGGCGGCTTCGCCGCCCCCTTCTTCGCCGCCGATCCGCTGGGCCTCTCCGAGGGCCTCCTCGCCGCCGCCGGCTCGGCCCTCCCCATCGATCCGCTGACCGGCGCCTTCCTCTCCCGCCGCGGCGACGCGGTGCTCCTGGTCGTCACCCCCGCGCGCCCGGAGCTCGACCCCGCGGGCGGGCGGGCGCTCGCCGCCGACCTCGAGAAGGCCTACTCACAGGTCCGTCACGACTTCGCAGGCGCCCATGACTCCGATCGCGTCCTCCGGCTCGAATTCCACGCCGTCGGCGGACCCATCTACGCCGCCCACGACGAGGCCATCATCCGTGAAGACCTGGTCCGCATCACCTTCTCGTCCGTCGTCTCGGTCGCCCTCCTCGTGCTCGCCGGCTTCGAGGGGCTGTTCATCCCGGCGGTGCTCTTCCTCGTCGTCTGCGCCGGCCTGCTGTGGGCGGCGGCGCTGACCCGGCTCTGGCTCGGCAGCGTCACGGTGGTGGGGATCGGCTTCATCGCCACCCTGTTGGGCATGGGGATCGACTACGGCATCCACGGCGGCGCCCGTTTCCGCCTCCTCCTGCTCTCCGGCGAGAGCCGCCGGGCCGCCCTCGTGGGAGCCCTGCGCCAGACCGGGCCGGCCATCCTCGCCGCCACCCTGATGACGGCGGTGGCGCTCTCCGCCCTCCGTCTCGCCCACTTCCGGCCGCTGCGCGAGATGGGAGAGGTGCTGGCCATCGGCATCCTGTCGATCCTGGCGGCGACGGCGACCGTGGGCGCGGCGCTCCTCGCGGTCTCGCCGCGCGGCGCCGCGCTCAAGGGCAGCACGTTCCTCTGGCGCCGCCTGTGGACGCCGGCGCTCGACGGTCTGGTGGGCTTCGCGGCGCGGCGTCCCCGCTGGGTCCTGGGCGGCGCGCTCGTCCTCTCGGCCGCCGCCGCCTGCGGCCTGCCGGCGCTGTCGCTCAACGCCGACCTCCGCGCCCTGCGGCCTGCGGACCCGCAGGCAGCGGTGGCCGAGAAGCTCCTCTTCGAGGAGTTCTCGCTCGGTGCCGACACCTCGACCCTGGTCCTCTGGGATCGCGACCTGGCCTCGGCCCTCGACCGCGCCGCCGAGGCGCGGCGGGTCGTCGAAGGCTCGCTCGGAGGGGGGGCGGACATCACCTCCCCCGCCGACTGGATGGTCACCGGCCGGCGCCTGCAAGAGCGCCTGCGTGCGCTCCGCGGCCTGCCTCTCACGGCAGCCGCCGACACCCTCGAGCGGGAGCTGGCGGCTGCCGGATTCCGCGTCGAACGCTTCGCCGGGGCTCTCGCGGCGCTGCGGGCGATGGGGCGCGGCGAGGATCCCGGCGCGCCTCCCGCCGCCGAGTGGCCGGGCTGGATGGCCGAATTGATCCGCCCGGCCGCGCCCCCGGCGGGTCGGGTGGCGGTCGCCGTCCACGTCCGCGCGCCGGAGGGGCGCTGGCCCGCCGGGCCGCCGCCCGCCGTCGTGGCGGCCCTGCGGCGGATCTCCCCGGACCTGGCGATCGCCTCGACGCCGCGGGTAGGGGCGGAGCTCCGGGACCTGGCGATCCAGGACATGGTCCGCGCGAGCGCCCTGGCCGCCCTCCTGGTGGCGGTCGTGGTGGCGATCGCCTTCCGCCGCCGTTGGGTCGAGGCGCTGCTCGCCAGCCTTCCCCTCGCCTTGGGTTGCTTGTGGACCTTCGGACTGTGGGGCCTGGCCGGCCGCGCCGTCGACCTGGTGTGCATCGCCACCCTGCCGGTCCTCGTCGGCACCGGCGTCGACCTCGGGGTCTACGGCGTCTACGGCTCACGGCGGGTGCCGGGCGGGGTGGCAGCCTCGGTGCAACGCTCGGGAGTGGCGCTGTCGCTCGCCGCCTTGACCACCACCGCCGGCTTCGGCAGCCTCGAGTCCTCGCGCGTGCCGGGCCTCGGCAACGCCGGCCTGATCGTCGCCATCGGGGTGGTTTTCTGCCTGCTGGCGAGCCTCCTGGTGCTGCCGGCGATCGAGGCGCTGGCGGGGAGATCCGCCGCCGGCGCGGCGCCGGTCCTGCCGCGGGAGGCAGCGTGAGTGTCGCCACGGCTCCCGGCACCCCGCCGCACGCGCCGGAGGCCGGCCGGGTGCGCCGACTGCTGGGGCCGTTCTATGTCACCGGCGTCGTCTGGTACCGCCTCCACCGGTTCGGGGTGGCGGTCATGCCGAGCTGGACGATCCCCATCTCCATCTCGATCTTCACCACCTTCTTCTTCGTCGCCCTGCGCAACATCCGCGCGGCGGTGGCGGCGAACCTGGTGCCGGTCCTCGGACCCTGCGGCTGGTGGCGGCGGCAGGGGCGGATCTACCGCACTCTGTGGAGCTTCGCCTGGTGCCTCTCGGAGCGCTACGAGCGGCTGGCGACCGATCATCCATTCGCCATCGGCATCGAGGGGATGGACAGCTGGCAGGAGACGGCGGAATCGGGGGAGGGCTTCATCCTGCTCACCGCCCATATCGGCAACTGGGAGGCGGGGTCGATGCTGCCGGCGGCGAGCTTCGAGCGGCGGGTGCACGTGGTGCGGGAGG
>DATNKQ010000299.1:0-29899 GCA_035603315.1 Thermoanaerobaculia bacterium | reverse complement strand
GAGCCGTTCCAAAAGGAGCTGTCGCAGGTGACCGTGCCGGCGGCGACCGACCATCTCCTCTTCGTCCTCTCCGGCCCCACCGGCGCGCGCCTGCCTCTGGGTCCCGGCGCCGTCGGCACGCACGACAAAAACTTCTACCTGACGGCGCTCCCCTTCTCCGGCCGCCGCGCCGTCGGGCCCATCGTCCTCACCGCCGAGCCGCGGCGAAAAGCTGCCTAGAGCGGGCTGCCGCCCTTCCTGCGTCGGCGGACGCTAGGAGGTGCGCAGGAAGAAGGCCAGCTCTTCGAGGTTGATCCGCAGGTCGACGTTCTTGAGGGTCACCCCGGGCCGGCGCTTGACGCGCACGGGGGCGAAGTTGAGGACGCCGCGGACGCCGGCGTCGGCCAGCGCGTCGTAGTTCTCCTGCGCCGCCTCGGCGGGGACGGCGAGGACGCCGATCTCCGCCGCCGACTCGCGGACCACCCGCGCGAGGTCGCCGGTGTGGCGGACGACGAAGCCGCCGATCTCGCGGCCCACCACCAACGGGTCGTTGTCGACGCCGGCGACGACCTCGAAGGCGCCATAGTTGAACCCCAGATAGCGGGCAAGCGCGCAGCCCAGGTTGCCCATGCCGACGATGACGAGGGCGTGGCGGCGGTCGAGCCCGAGGAGCGAGTTCAGGTGCTCGGCGAGGACGTCGACCTCGTAGCCGACGCCGCGGATGCCGAACTCGCCGAACTGCGCCAGGTCTTTGCGGATCTGCGTCGCGGAGAGGTGATAGCGGCGGGCGAGCTCCTGCGAGGAGACCCGCCCGATCCCCAGCTCCTCGAGGTGGCGGAGACAGCGCAGGTAGAACGAGAGGCGATTTAAGGTGAGCGGGGAGACGTCCTCGAGCGCGGCCATGCGTCAGCGCAGGGGCGACGCCTGCAGGAGCCATTCGAGCAGGCGCGTGGGCCAGAGCCCGAAGGCCAGCGTCCCCAGGGCGGCGAGGAGAGCGGCGGCGCGGCCCCAGCCGTCGATCAGGAGCCCCGCGGGCTCCCGCACCTCGGCCTTCATGTAAAGGACGTAGACGACCCGCAGGTAGTAGAAGACGCCGACCAGGCTGGCGAGCACGCCGACGACGGCGAGGCCGACGAGGCCGTCGCCGACGGCGTTCAGGAAGACCAGATACTTGCCGAAGAATCCCAGGGTCGGCGGGATGCCGGCCAGCGACAGCATGCAGACGGCGAGGCAGCCGCCGAGCACGGGATAGCGGTAGCCCCAGCCGGAGAGGTCGGAGATGAGGTGCTTCTCGCCCGGCCGCGCATAGAGCATCGTCACCACCGCGAAGGCGCCGGCGTTCATCAGCACGTAGGCGAGGAGGTAGAGGATGACCGGCGGCAGCGAGGGCCGGTCGACGACCACCAGGGCGAGCAGGAGATATCCCATGTGGGCGATGCCGGAGTAGGCGAGCATCCGCTTGATGTCGGTCTGCGCCAGGGCCAGGAGGTTGCCGGCCAGCATGGAGAGCACCGAGAGGAGGGCCACCACCCGCGACCAGTGGACGCCGGCGAGGCCGTGCGGCCCTCCCGTCCCCACCGTCGCCGCCTCCAGGACCCGGTAGAGCACCATGGCGCTGGCCGCCTTGGGCGCCACCGAGAGGAAGGCGACGAAGGGCGAGGGCGCCCCCTGGTAGGTGTCGGGAGCCCAGGCGTGGAAGGGGACGACGCTCATCTTGAAGCCGAAGCCGGCGACCAGGAGGAGGAGGCCGAGGCTGGCCACGACGGGCGTCGAGCCGCGGGCGGCGAAGGCCTCGCCGATACCGCTGAAGCGGGTGGTGCCGGTGGCGCCGTAGACGAGGGCGATGCCGTAGAGCACGAAGGCGCTGACGAAGGCGCCCATGAGGAAATACTTGATCGCCGCCTCGGTCCCCACCTGCAGCCGGCGGTGGAAAGCGGCCAGCGGGTAGAGGCAGAGCGAGAGGAGCTCGAGCGAGAGGAAGACGGTCAGCAGCTCGGTCGCCCGCAGCATCAGCAGGAGCCCGGTGGCGCACCAGAGCAGGAGCGCGTGGTACTCGCCGGTCAGGATGCCCTCGCGCCGCAAGTAGCCCTGGGAGGCGAGGAGGCCGAGGACGGTGGCGAGGAGGACGACGAGCGACAGGGCGCGGGTGAACGGGGTCGCCTCGAGGAGGCCGTTCCAGCTCGGTCCCTCCGCCACCCAGGCGACCGCAGCCCAGCCGGCGGCGGCGGTCGCCAGGAGCGCCAGGCCGGTGAAGGCGCGGCGCAGGGCCGGCACGAACGCCTCCAGCAGCAGCAGGAGGACGCCGCCGCCGGCGAGGATCAGCTCGGGCAGGATCGAGGTCAGGTCGACCTGGCTCATCGGTCGACCTCCGAGACAACGTGGGGATTCGGTGCGATATCCCCTCCTATTGTCATCCTGAGCGAGAGCGAAGGACCTGGGGGAAGGGCGGCGCGAAGCCCCTTGCTACCAAAAGTTTGGAAGGCCTCCCCCCGCCCAGGTCCTTCGCTCACGCTCAGGATGACACTTGCAAGTGCGGGCCCGTCTCCAAGCGTCGCTTGGGCCACCGCCTCGTCACGCCGGAGTGTCGGCGCCTGTGGCGCCGGCTCCGCGAGCCGCTGGCGGTAGGCGGCGAGGGTCGACTCCAGGGCCGGGCGGCTGGGGGCGAGGAAGGTGTTGGGGGCGACGCCGATCCACAGCATCAGGAGGCAGAGGGGGACGAGCGCGCAGATCTCGCGGCCCGAGAGGTCGTCCAGCGACCGGTTCTCATCCTTCGTGATCGGACCCCAGAGCGTCTGCTGCAGCATCTTGAAGAGGTAGACGGCCGCCAGCACGACCCCGAAGGTCGCCACCGCCGCCGGCCAGCCGAGGGCGCGGTAGCTGCCGACGAGGATGAGGAACTCGCCCACGAAGCCGTTCAAGAGCGGCAGGCCCACCGAGGCGAGGGTCGAGAAGACGAGGAAGAAGGCGAACAGCGGCATCACCTTGGCGAGGCCGCCGAAGTCCGCGAACTGCTTGGTGTGGCGGCGGTCGTAGAGCATGCCGACGAGGAGGAAGAGGGCGCCGGTCGAGAGGCCGTGGTTGACCATCTGCAGGAGCGCCCCCTGCCAGGCCAGGAGGTCGGCGGCGAGGAGCCCCAGCATGACGAAGCCCAGGTGGGCGATCGACGAGTAGGCGACCAGCTTCTTCATGTCCACCTGCACCCAGGCCACCAGCGCTCCGTAGAGGATGCCGACGAGGGCGAGGGAGACGAGGAGGGGCCGCGCCGCCAGCGAAGCGCGCGGGAAGAGGGGGAAGGCGAAGCGCAGGAAGCCGTAGGTGCCGAGCTTGAGCAGGATGCCGGCGAGGATCACCGAGCCTCCCGTCGGCGCCTCGACGTGGGCGTCCGGCAGCCAGGTGTGGAAGGGGAACATCGGCACCTTGATGGCGAAGGCGAGGGCGAAGGCGGCGAAGAGCCAGAGCTGGGGCTCGAGCGGCAGGTCCAGGCGCAGCAGGTCGCGGTAGGCGAAGCTCCAGGCGCCGGAGAGGCCGTGGAAGGTCCACCCCAGCCAGAGGATGGCGACCAGCATCAGCAGGCTGCCGGCCATGGTGAAGAGGAAGAACTTGACCGCCGCATAGATCCGCCGCTCGCCTCCCCAAACGCCGATCAGGAAATACATCGGCACCAGCATGACCTCCCAGAAGACGTAGAAGAGGAAGAGGTCGGCGGCCAGGAGCGTCCCCAGCACCCCGGTGGTCAAAAGGAGGAGCGAGACGGAGAACGACGGCCAGTGGCGGTCGATGCCGCGCCAGGAGCCGAGGACGACGATGGGGAGGAGGAGGACCGCCAGCAGCACCAGCGGCATCGAGATGCCGTCCATGGCGAGCTCGTAGGAGATGCCGTAGCCGGGAATCCACAGGTAGGCCCCGTCGCCCGCCCCCGGCGTCGCCAGGCTGCGCGCGAAGACGCCCCCCGCGCCGGCGTGGCCGGCCAGGTAGTAGAGCCCGAGGCCCAGCTCGGCGAGAGCGGCCAGCAGCGTGTAGACCTTGACCGCCGCCGGGCGCCGCAGGAAGAGCAGCGGCAGGCAGGCCGCCGCCGGGAAGAAGACCAGGCGGGTCAGCGTGTTGCCGCAGGCGAGGGCGAAGAGGTTGTCCATTCAGAAGGTCAAGAGAGGGCGATCCACCAGAACAGGAAGAGGACGCCCAGGAAGAAGTAGAGGGCATAGTTGCGGACGTTGCCGGTGGTCGTCAGGCGGCCGACGTCGCCGACGAGGCTGGTGACGTAGCTGCCGGCGGTGATCGAGCCGTCGACGAAGACGTTGTCGACTACTTTCCAGCAGAAAGTCGACAAGGCCGCGAGCGGGCGGACGATGGCGCGGTCGTAGAGCTCGTCGACGTAGTACTTGTGGGCGAGGAGGTCGTGCAGCCGGGGCTGCCGGCGGGCCAGGGCGTCGTCGGCGGCGACGCCATCCCCGCGCGTGTAGAGCCGGCGCGCCAGGAGGATGCCGCCGGCGGCGACGAGGATCGCAAGGAACATCAGCCCGCGCTCGAGGCCGATACCCATCTCGCCCGCCGTCCGTGGATGGCCGGCGATGCGGGCGATCACCGGGTCGAGGAAGCGGCCGAAGAGGTCGAGCCGGCGGCCGAAGGAGAGGGCCGCCGGGATCCCCACCCAGCCGGCGCCGACCGTGCCCAGGGCGAGGACGACGAGCGGAACCGTCATCGAGGGCGGCGACTCGTGGAGGTGGTGGCGCTGCTTCTCGCTGCCGCGGAACTCGCCGCCGAAGGTCAGGTAGACGGCGCGGAACATGTAGAAGGCGGTGAGCCCGGCGGTCAGCAACCCGACTCCGTAGAGCAGCCACTGGCCGCCGCCGGCCGCCGCCGCCAGGATCTCGTCCTTGCTGAAGAAGCCGGCGAGCGGCGGGATGCCGCTGATGGCGAGGGCGCCCAGCCAGAAGGTGCGGTAGGTGATCGGCAGCGCCTTCTTCAAGCCGCCCATCTGCCGCATGTCCTGCTCGCCCCCCATGGCGTGGATGACCGAGCCGGAGCCGAGGAAGAGGAGGGCCTTGAAGAAGGCATGGGTCATCAGGTGGAAGATGGCGGCCGAGTAGGCGCCCAGCCCGGCGGCCAGGAACATGTAGCCGAGCTGGGAGACCGTCGAGTAGGCGAGCACCTTCTTGATGTCGTTCTGCGCCAGGGCGATCGAGCCGGCGAAGATCGCGGTGGCGGCGCCGATCGCCGCCACGAAGCCGGAGACGCCCGGCGCCAGCTGGTAGAGGACGTTGGTGCGCGCCACCATGTAGACGCCCGCCGTCACCATGGTGGCGGCGTGGATGAGGGCGGAGACCGGCGTCGGGCCGGCCATGGCGTCGGGCAGCCAGACGTAGAGGGGGATCTGCGCGCTCTTGCCCATGGCGCCGACGAAGAAGCAGAGGGCGACGAAGCCGGCGACGGAGAGGCCGCCGGCGTAGGGCGCGGTGGCGAGCCCGGGGTGGGCGGCGAGGCGCGGGAAGAGCTCGGCGTACTTGAGCGTCCCGAACTTCGCCACCAGGGCGAACATCCCCAGGAGGAAGGCGAAGTCGCCCACCCGGTTGACGATGAAGGCCTTCTTGCCGGCGTAGGGCGGGAACTCCTGGTCGTAGTAGAAGCCGATGAGCAGGTAGGAGCAGAGCCCCACCCCTTCCCAGCCCATGAAGAGGACGAGGAAGTTGTCGCCCAGGACGAGGAGGAGCATCGCCCCCAGGAAGAGGTTGAGGTAGCAGAAGTAGCGGCGGTAGCCCTCCTCGTGCCCCATGTAGCCGACCGAGTAGACGTGGATCCAGAAGCCGACGAAGGTGACGACGAAGAGCATCACTGCCGACAGCGGATCGAGGAGGAAGGCGACGTCGATGCGCAGGGAATGGAGGTCGCCGGCCAGCCAGGTGTAGAGCGTCTGCTCGAACGGCTGCGGCTGGATGGCCAGGTACTGCCAGAGGCAGTTGAGGGCGAGAACGAGCGAAGCGCCCGGCACCCCGACGCCGATGGCCGTCACCAGCCACTTGGGCGCCCGGCTCCCAACGGCGGCGTTGAGCGCCGCGCCGGCGAAGGGGAGGAGGGGGATGAGCCAGAGATAGTTCATCGTTCGGCGCTCGCCCGGCCTACCACTGCATCAGGTTCATGCGGTTGACGTCGATCGTCCGCCGCTGGCGGTAGATGGCGATGAAGAGGGCCAGGCCCACGGCAGCCTCGGCGGCCGCCACCGCCAGCACGAAGAAGACGACGATCTGGCCGGTGCGGTCGCCCCACAGGCGGGAGTAGGCGACGAGCGACAGGTTGACCGAGTTGAGCATCAGCTCGATCGACAGGAAGATGCTGATGCCGTTGCGGCGGGTGAGGGCGCCGGCGGTGCCGATGGCGAAGAGGAGCGCCGACAGCAGCAGGTACCAGGAGACCGGCACCCCGGCGGTCGTCCCGATCGTTGCGGTCGTCGCGGCCAGGGCGGTCATGGCGTCTCCCTGGTCACGGCCCCGGTGGTGATCTCCGAGGGCTCCGCGCCGCTCGGCACGGCGGCCTCGGGGGCGGCGTCGGGCCGCTTGGCCACCACGCTCGCCGCGACGACGGCGACGAGGAGGAGGAGCCCGACGATCTCGAAGGGGAGCAGGTAGTCGGTGAAGAGCTCGCTCGCCAGCCCCTTCAGCGACACCAGCGGGCCGGTCAGGGGGCGGTCGGCGGCGGCGTGGGTGCGCCAGAGGAGCATGCCGAGCATGCCGCAGAAGACGGCGGCGCCGAGGATCGCCGACCAGCGCTGCACGGCCTGGCCGGAGTGGTGCGCCTCCTCGCGCTGAATGTTGAGCAGCATGATGACAAAGAGGAAGAGGACGAGGATGGCGCCGGCGTAGATGAGGATCTGCAGGGCGGCGATGAAGGGGGCGCCCAGGAGGACGAAGAGGACGGCGACCGAAAACAGGGTCAGGACCAGGCTCATCGTCGCGTAGACGGGGTTGCGGTGGGCGACGACGACGACCGCCGAGGCGACCGCCAGGAGCGCGAAGAGGGCGAAGACCGCGGTCTCCATCTAGAGCCACCCCGCGATGGTCAGCGCCGCCACCACCAGCAGGTTGAGGATGGCGAGCGGCAGCAGCACCTTCCATCCCAGGCGCATGAGCTGGTCGTAGCGGAAGCGCGGGAAGGTCCAGCGCACCCAGACGTAGACCGCCAGGCAGAAGGCGATCTTGGCGATGAGGATGCCGAAGCCCAGGAGCGCCCCGATCCAGCCCGCCGGCAGGTTGACGCCGGGCAGCGACCAGCCCCCGAAGTAGAGCGTCACCCCGAGGGCCGAGAGCGAGGTCATGGAGATGTACTCGGCCATGAAGAAGGTGGCGAAGCGCATGGCGCTGTACTCGGTGTGGAAGCCGGCGATGAGCTCCGACTCCGCCTCCGCGAGGTCGAACGGCAGCCGGTTGGTCTCGGCGAAGGAGGCGATCAGAAAGACGAGGAAGCCGAGGATCTGCGGCAGGAAGCTCCACAGGTGCGCCCGCTGGTAGGCGACGACGTCGTCGAGCCGGAAGGAGCCGGCGGGGATGATCGCCGCCACCACCGCCAGGGTGAGCGCCAGCTCGTAGCTGACCATCTGCGCCGAGGCGCGGATGGAGCCGAGGAGCGAGAACTTGTTGTTCGAGCCGTAGCCGGCCATCACTAGGCCGTACACGCCGAGGCTGGCGAGGGCGAGGAAGAGGAGCACGCCGGCGTCGGCGTCTGCCACGATCAGGTGGATCGTCCGCCCGTGGAAGACGAGGTCGGGGCCGAAGGGGATGACGGCGAAGGTGGTGAGCGCCGGCAGCAGCGCGAGCACCGGCGCCGCCAGGAACATGGGCCGGTCGACAGCGGAGGGCGTGACGTCCTCCTTGAAGAAGAACTTGATGGCGTCGGCCAGGCCCTGGAAGAGGCCGAAAGGCCCCAGCCGGTTGGGGCCGGGGCGGTCCTGCATCATGGCGCTGCCGCGCCGCTCCACCCACACCATGACGGGAACGACGGTGAGCAGGAAGCCGAGGACGACGACCATCTTCGCCAGGGTGGCGATCAGGCCGGGGCTCATCCGGAGATCTGCTCCGCCGTGAGGGGGTGACCGCCGCCCGGAGGAGTCGGGGGCGCCTGGGACGTCTGGGAGACGGCGAGCTCGACGCCGGTCGCCGGCAGGTGACGCCAGGAGAGCCCGGCGAAGGCCGGCACCGCGGCGGCCAGGCGGTCGAAGACGGCAGCCGTGTCGAGCCGGCTCCAGGCGGAGTCGAAGCGCCCGAGGAGGTCGGTCAGCACCTCGACGCCGCTACGCATCTGCCCCGGCGCGGGATAGGCGGCGAGGAAGCGCTGCAGCCGCCACTCGACGTTCACGAAGGTGCCGTCCTTCTCGGCGTGGTGGGCGAGCGGTAGCGCCAGGTCGGCGGCCTGGGCGAGCGGCGAGTCGGCCCAGCCGAAGACGAGCAGGAAGCCGGCCCGGCGGAGCCGCGCGACGGTCTCCGGGTCCCAGGCGGCGCGGCCGAAGTCGCTGTCGCAGACGACCAGCACCGCGCAGCCGGCGGCGCCGTCGCCGGTGAGCATTTCGGCGGCGCCGAGCGCATCCGTCCCGGTGGCGGCGGAGGAGGCGGCGAGGCCGGCGAGCTCGGTGCCGCGCCGGTTGGGGGCTGCCTCCTCGCCGGAGATCCCGCCCTGGAGGTTGGGGATCGTCCACCGCGTCCCCAGGTCGACCGGCACGGCGCGGTGCGGCGTGCCCACGCGGTCGGCGAGCTGGGCGAAGAGGAAGGCCTCCTCGCAGGTGAGGAAGCCCGAGCCCAGGAAGGCGACCGGCCCCTCCTCGCCGAGGCCGCGCAGGCGGCGGTAGGCGAGATCGAGCGCCTCTTTCCAGGAGACGGCGGCCGAGGCGCCGTCGCCGCCCTTGATCCGCGGCGTCAGCAGGCGTGGGACCGCCTTGTAGCGCTCGTGGGTCGAGCGCCCGTAGTCGCACATCCAGTAGTCGTTGACCTCGGGGTTGTAGCGCGGCTTGTAGCGCTTGATGTCGCCCTTCCGGTGCTCGATCGTGATGTTGCATCCGATGTCGCAGCCGGTGCACAAGGAAGGCTTCTTGTCGAGGTAGAAGACGCGCTCGGCGAAGCGGAAGCGGGTGGAGGTGAGCGCCCCCACCGGGCAGACGTCGACGACGCAGGTGGCCAAGGGGTTGTCGAGCGGCTTGCCGGGGAAGGTGCCGATCTCGGTGCGGGCGCCGCGGTTGAAGAACCCGAGCTCGCCGGTCTTGGCGATCTCCTCGGTGAAGCGCACGCAGCGGGTGCACTGGATGCAGCGGTTCATGTTGAGGAGGACGTTGGCGCCGAGCGGGATGCGCTCGCGCCCCGGGTAGGTGCGCTTGTCCTCGAACTGGAAGCGCGAGAAGGCCATGCCGTGCTTGAAGGAGTAGTCCTGCAGGCCGCACTCGCCCGCCTGGTCGCAGATCGGGCAGTCCAGCGGATGGTTGATGAGGAGGAACTCCATCATCCCCTTGACCGCCTCGGCGACCTCGGGAGTGCCGGTGCGCACCACCATGCCGTCGCGCTCGACCTGGGTGGAGCAGGCGGTCTGCAGCTTCGGCATCTTCTTGCCGCCCACCTCGATCTCCACCAGGCACATGCGGCACTGGCCGACGACCGAGAGGCGGGGGTGGTAGCAGTAGTGGGGGATCTGGACTCCGACCTTCTGCCCGGCCTCGATGAGGTTGGTGCCGGCGGCTACCTCGACGGCGCGATCGTTGATGGTGACGGTGGGCAAGGCCAGGCTCCGGTCAGGCGAAGAAGCGGCGCTCCGGGAAGGGGCAGCCGCGCTCGGCAAGGTGGCGGTCGACCTCGGGGCGGAAGGTCTGCACCAGCGAGCGCACGGGACCGATGGCGGCGTCGCCCAGGGCGCACAGCGAGTTGCCGCCGACGTTGCCGGAGATCGACAGCAGGAGCTGCGGGTCGCCCGCCCGGCCCTCGCCATGCTCGATGCGCTTCAAGAGCAGCTCCATCCAGTTGGTCCCCTCGCGGCAGGGGGTGCACTGGCCGCACGACTCGTGGTTGAAGAACTTGGCGAGGCGGGCGACCGCCCGCACCAGGCAGGTGGTGTCGTCCATGACGATGACGGCGGCGGAGCCGAGCATCGAGCCGGCCTTGGCGACGGTGTCGAAGTCCATCTTGATGTCGATCTTGTCGGCGGGGAGGATGGGCGCCGAGGCGCCGCCGGGGATGAAGGCCTTGAGGGTGCCGCCCTTGTACATCCCGCCCGCCCCCTCCAGCATCTCGCGGAAGGTGACGCCGATCGGGTACTCGTAGGTCCCCGGGCGCTCGACGTGGCCGGAGATGGCGTAGAGCTTGGGGCCGGTGTTCTTCTCGTCGGTGCCGATCGACCTGTACCAGTCGGCGCCGCGGACGAGGATGTGGGGGACGTTGGCCAGGGTCTCGACGTTGTTGATGACGGTGGGAGCGCCGAAGGCGCCCACCACCGCCGGGAAGGGCGGCTTGACCCGCGGCTGGCCGCGCTTGCCCTCCAGCGACTCCAGCATGCCGGTCTCCTCGCCGCAGATGTAGGCGCCGGCCCCGCGGTGGATCCACATGTCGAGCTTGAAGCCCGAGCCGAGGACGCTATCGCCCAAGACCCCCTGCTCGTAGGCCTCGCGGATGGCCCGCTCGAGGATCTCCGCCGACTTCACGTACTCGCCGCGGATGTAGACGTAGCAAGTGCTCGCCTGCACCGCCCAGCAGCAGATGGCGCAGCCCTCGATGAGCTGGTGGGGGTCGCGCTCCATCAGCAGGCGGTCCTTGAAGGTGCCGGGCTCCGACTCGTCGGCGTTGCAGACGAGGTACTTGGGCTTGTCCTTGCCCTTGGGGATGAAGCTCCACTTGAGGCCGGCGGGGAAGCCGGCGCCGCCGCGCCCGCGGAGGCCGGACTTCTTGACCTCGTCGATCACCGCGTCGGGCTCCATCTTGAGCGCCTTCGCGAGCCCCTCGTAGCCGCCGCGCTGGCGGTAGCCGGCAAAGGTGAGCACCTCGGGGCGGAAGACGTTGCGGGTGAGGACGGGCTCGAAGGCGGCCATCAGGCGAGCCCCTTGACGATCTTCCGCACCCGCTCGGGCGTCAGGTTCTCGTGGTAGTCGTCGCCCACCATCATCATCGGCGCGGTGTCGCACGAGCCGAGGCACTCGAAGTGGATGTAGGAGCAGCGGCGGTCCGGCGTCACCTCGTCCTCGCCGACCTTGAGCTCGCCGGCCAAAGTTTCCATGATCTCGCCGCTGCCGCGCAGCATGCAGGAGAGGTTGGTGCACACCCGGATGCGGTGGCGGCCCACCGGCTTCTGGTGGAAGAGGTCGTAGAAGGTGACGACGCCGTAGACCGTCGCCGCCGGCACCCCGAGCTCGGCCGCCACGGCGGCGATGGCCTCGTCCGGCAGCCAGCCGCCCCACGCCCGCTGGGCGATGTGGAGGGCCGGGATGAGCACCGCCAGCGTCGTCGGATAGCGCCCGCGGAGGGCGTCGAGCTCCGCCCGCGCCGCCGCCGGCAGGCCGGGGCTCGCCGTCTCCTCGCGCCCCTGCGGCTCGCTCACGACCGGGCCCCCGCCCAGTGCGGCTCCGACCCGGGGAGGCGCGGCTCGCCGCTCCGGGCGGCCGCCCGGCTCTTCGGCCCGAGGTCGAGGCCGCCCTTCTTCCAGACGTAGGCGTAACCGACGAGGATGAGGAAGATGAAGGCCAGGACCGCCGCGAAGAGGGGCCAGCCGCCCTCGCGCAGGACGAGGGCCCAGGGGTAGAGGAACGCCGCCTCGAGATCGAAGACGATGAAGTCGATGGCGACCAGGAAGAAGGCGATCGAGATCCGCTTGTGGGAGCGGTCGAGGAGAGGCATGCCGGACTCGACCGGGGTGCCCTTGACGAGGCCGCCGACCTGCTTGCCGAGGAGCTGGGAGAGGCCGAGGATGGCGACCCCGAGGGCGATGGCCGCGCCCAGCATCAAGAGGATGGGGTAGTACTCCTCGGGCAAGCTCGCTTCCTCCAGAAGGACACCCTGCCGCCGTTCGCCGCCGGCGATTGGTTGGCGGGCGCGGCGCCGCGGGCACGGGCCGTGCATCGCCTCAGCGGCGTCGAACCAGGGCCGCGCTGCGCCGGCTAGTGAAGAATGTCACAAGCTCCCTTGCGATACAAGGTCGCGCGGAGGAACGGTGCAACTGCCCCGATTTGAAGTTGTTACGGTTCTGTGTCAGGGTTCCTGAGATGGCGTCCGAACCGCGACCGCAGGTCCATCCCGTCGCTCCGGTCGAAGGTGGCTTCGGTTTCGCGCTCACCGTCGACGTCGAGGAGTGGTACCACACCTGCCTCGTCCCCGGCTACGTCCGCCCGGGGATGCGCCCGGTCCTCCGCAACGAGCTCGACCGCCTCCTCCCCGACCTCCTGGAGACGCTAGCCCGGACGGGCCGCTCGGCCACCTTCTTCGTCTTGGGAGAGGTCGCCGAGCGCCTGCCGAGGCGGATCCAGGAGATCGCCGCCACCGGCCACGAGGTGGCGAGCCACGGCCACCTCCACCTCCGCGCCTCCGACCGCCTGCCCGCCGAGTTCGCGGCCGACGTCCGCCGCTCGAAAGCCATCCTGGAGGACCTCATCGGCGAGCCGGTCGAGGGCTACCGGGCGCCCGAATGGTCGCTCCGCGGCCTTGGCAACGTCCGCCTGCCGCTCGTGGCGGCCGCCGGCTTCCGCTACGACAGCTCGCTCGCCCCCTACCTCCTGTCCGGCCACCCCGGCAACCCGCGCTCGGTCTCCCGTCTGGTCTGGCCCGGAGGGGAGCTCCTGGAGTTCCCGCCCCTCTACCTCGGCAGCTTCCTCCGCCTGCCCGCGGGGAGCATCCCCGGCCGCCTCCTCCCCCCGGAGCTCCTCGTCCGCGCCGCCCGCGCCCATCAGGCGAAGAGAGGCCTCCCGGTCTTCGTTGTCCACCCCTGGGAGCTCACCGGCGAGCCCACCCCCGGCCCCCTCAAGGGTCTAGCCCGCTTCGTCCACGAAACCGGCCGCCTCCACTTTCCCCCCCGCTTCCGCCACGTCCTGGCCGCCCTCCCCTGGACCACACTGCGAGCCGCCGCGGGTCTGGCGCCGGCCGCACGAGAGGAGCCTACGGAGCGGGTGCGGGCGGAACGGGCGCGGGTGGCGGTGTAGTTTAGTCGAGACCCAGGTAGGTTAGGCGAGGCCTTCGCCTTCTTCCAGAGAACTGAAGCCCCCGGCTCGACTGTCCGCTTCCGGAACGGGCCTTTCCCGCGGGCGGACAGTCGTGGCTCGCACCGGTAGAGCTTCGGCATGCAGAATCAGTGGCTTGAGTAGCCACCGTCCGTGGCATGGCGCTTGCCCTCTGGGTCCGGACTGGAGGACTTCTATCATGACCGTCTGGATGGACGACCTACGCCACGCCGTCCGCAAGCTCGCCCAGAGCCCGGGCTTCACGCTCGCAGCCGTGCTCACTTTGGGGCTGGGGATCGGCGCCAACACCACCGTCTTCAGCATCGTCGACGCCGTCGTCCTCCGCCCGCTCCCTTATGAGCACCCGCGCGAGCTCGTCGCCGTGGCGGAGGTCCGCCGCGGCCGGGCCGCTCCCATCTCGGTCTCGGCCCCCAACTTCCTCGATTGGAGCCGCGACAACCATGTCTTCCGCGCGCTCGCGGGGTACTCCGAAACGGACGTCACGCTGGCGGGTGCCAGCGGCCCAGGCGGGGCGGCGGCGGGCGAGCCGCAGCGGCTGTCCGCGATGCGCGCGTCGGCCAGCCTGTTCCCCCTCCTCGGCGTCCGGCCCGCCCTCGGCCGCACCTACTCGGACGCCGAGGATCGCGAAGGCGTCGGGCGGGTGGTGGTGCTCTCCGACGGCCTCTGGCGGCGGCGCTTCGCCGCCGATCCGGGCGTCGTGGGCCGCGCCATCCGCCTCGACGGCGGACCGGCGACGGTGATCGGCGTCATGCCCGCCGGGTTCGCCTTCCCCGACCGCGACGCCGAGCTCTGGCTGCCCATGGCGTTCTCGAAGGACGAGCTCGGCGGCCGCAGCGGCCACTTTCTCTTCGTCGTCGGGCGGCTGCTGCCCGGCGTCTCCCTGCCGCAGGCGAAGGCCGAGATGGCGGCGATCTCCGCCCGTCTCGCCCGGCAGTACCCCGACGACAACGCCATCGATTCCGCGCTGCTCTCACCGCTCGACGAGCAGGTCGCCGGCGCGGTCAAGCCGCTCCTCCTCGTGCTCCTCGGGGCGGTGGGCTTCGTCCTCCTCATCGCCTGCGCCAACGTGGCGAACCTGCTGCTGGCGCGGGCCGCTGCGCGGCAGCGGGAGTTCGCCATCCGCGCGGCGCTGGGGGCCGGGCGTGGCCGGCTGCTGCGCGAGATGCTCACCGAGAGCCTGCCGCTCTGTCTCCTCGGCGGCACCGCCGGCGTCCTCGTGGCGCTGTGGGGCACCGACCTCGTCGTCCGGCTCGTCCCCGCCGGCCTGCCGCGCGCCGAGGGCATCGGCATGGACGGCAGGGTCCTCGCCTTCACCCTCGCCGTCTCGCTCTTGACCGGTCTCACCTTCACCCTCATCCCGGGCCTGCAGGCGGCGCGCGCAACCTTGAACGAGACCTTGAAGGAAGGAGGCAGGGGCGGCACCGACAGCCCCGGCCGCCGGCGCGCCCGCGGCGTCCTGGTGATCGCGGAGCTGGCGCTCTCCCTTGTCCTCCTGATCGGCGCCGGGCTGATGATCCGCAGCTTCGCCCAGCTCTCGGAGGTCGATCCCGGCTTCCGGCCGGCCGGCCTGCTCACCGCGCGCGTCAACCTGCCGGACGCCAAGTACGGCGACGACCGCAAGTCGATCGCCTTCTTCGACGATCTCCTTTCGCGCCTGGCGGCGCTTCCCGGGGCGAAGTCGGCGGCGGCCGTTGCCCCGCTGCCGCTGTCCGGCAACCAGATCTCGCTCGCGGTCCTACCCGTCGGGCGCCCGGCCCGGCCGGGGGAGAAACGGAGCGCCAACTGGCGCACCGTGAGCGCCGGCTATTTCCGCACCATGGGGATCCCTCTCCTGCGCGGCCGCGCCTTCGACCGCCGCGACGGTCCGTCGGCCCGCGCGATGATCGTCAACCAGACCATGGCGCGGCGGGAGTGGCCCGGCGAAGATCCCCTGGGCAAGCGGGTCACCATCGGCTGGAACGACATCACCTGCGAAGTCGTCGGGGTGGTGGGCGACGTCCGCCATCAGAGGCTGGACGTTGACGCCGGGGCGGAGATGTACACGGCATATCCGGAGACGCCGTACTCGCGCATGGACCTCGTCGTCCGCGCTGCCGGCGATCCGCGGCGGCTGGCTGGCGCGCTCCGCGCGGCCGTCCGTCAGGTGGATCCCGACCAGGCGGTCTACAGCCTGCGGCCGATGACGGAGCTGATGTCGCAGTCCAAGGCGAGGGCCCGTTTTGGCCTCGTCCTCCTGGGCGCTTTCGCCGGCCTGGCGCTGGCCCTCGCGGCGGTGGGGATCTACGGCGTCATGGCCTACACGGTGGTTCAGCGCACCCACGAGATCGGCATCCGCATGGCGCTCGGGGCCGGACGGGTGCGAGTCCTCCGGCTGGTGGTGCGGGACGGCGCGGCGCTGGCGCTCGCCGGCCTCGCCCTGGGGACCGCCGGGGCGCTCGCCGTCACCCGCTTCCTCTCGAGCCTCCTCTTCGCGGTCTCGACCCGCGACCCCCTGACCTTCGCCGCCGTACCGGCGATCCTGGGCGGCGTCGCGCTCCTCGCCAGCTATCTGCCAGCCCGCCGCGCCACGAGGGTGGACCCGCTGGTCGCCCTGCGCCACGAGTAGGGCGGCACCGCAGCCGGCTGGCATCCGGCTCTTCTTGCCGCGGCGCGCCAGGCACCTGTAACAGAAAGTTTTCGCGAGCGCCCAATGAATCGATGGCAGCGACAGCACGGAGGGCTAGCGCGCCGGCAGCGGATGCCGGCCCGGTGATCCGCATCTATGAGGTGCTGGTGGCGGAGTGCAACCATCAGTACCCGGGAGCGATCTCCCTCGAGGAGATCCGCGACCAGCGGGCTGCCCTCGAAAAGGAGCACCCGGCGCCTGAAGACGAGAAGGAAGAGGCGAGGGAGGCACGGGAGGCGGCGATCGACGCCGCGCTGCTCAAGGAGGTCTACCGGCGGCTCCACGCGCTGCCGCGGAAGCGCTCCGCGCTCTGCCTTTCCGGCGGCGGCATCCGCAGCGCCACTTTCGGGCTGGGGATCGTGCAGGGCCTGGCCCGGCACCTGATGCTTGATCGCTTCGACTTCCTCTCCACGGTCTCCGGCGGCGGCTACCTCGGCAGCTGGTTGAGCGCCTGGATCCGGCGCGAGGGTCTGCCGCAGGTGGAGGAGGCGCTCCGCCGGCGGCCGGAATCCCCCTTGAGCCCGGAGCCGGAGCCGGTCCGTCACCTGCGCAGCTACAGCCGCTACATGAGCCCCAAGGCGGGCATCCTCTCGGCGGACACCTGGACGCTGGTGGGGATCTTCCTGCGCAACCTGCTGCTGAACTGGACGGTGCTGCTGCCACTGCTCGCCGCCGCCCTGATGTTCCCGCGGCTGAGCGCGGCCATCCTCGTCGGCCTGGCGCCTACTGCCCACCGCGCCACCGCCCCCTGGGCGCTCGGCGCGGCGGTGGCCATGGGATCGCTGGTGATCGCCTACATCCTCGCCAACCTCCCCAGCCTGACCGACGTCGAGCCGCCGCGCAGCCATTTCCCGCCCAAGCTGCGCAGCCAGGGGTGGTTCCTGCTGCTCTGCCTGCTGCCGCTCTGGCTCCTCGCCGTCACCACGAGCATCTATTGGGCCTGGACCGATCTCGGCTTCCACCTGCTGGGACATCCCCTACCGATCCTGACCGCCTTCGTCCTCTTCGGCGCCACGCTGGGGCTCGGCGGCTTTCTCGTCTCGCGGCTCTGGGTGCACGAGGCGGCGCCGCTCGTGGGCCTGACGATCACCGGCAGCGGCGCCCTCGGCGGGCTCTTCACCTGGATCACCGCCTGGCACCTCTTCCCGGCGCCCGACCTCTGCACCCTGCCGGAGACGGAGAAGTACATCTGCGCCGGCGCCCCCCTGTTGCTGCTCATGTTCCTCCTGGCGGCGGTTCTTTTCGTCGGCATCTCCAGCAACTTCACCAGCGACGCGGACCGCGAGTGGCTGGCGCGCTGCGGCTCCTGGATCCTCATCCTCATCGTCGTGCGGAGCGTCGTGAGCGTCGTCGTGATCTTCGGGCCCGTGGCGCTCCTGGCCGGCCTCCGCGCCGCCCCCGTCCTGGTGTCGGCCGCCGGAGGCGCCTCCGGCGTCGCCACCCTCCTGCTGGGCTGGGGCGCCAAGACGGCGGCGGCCCGGAAGCCGGGGCAGCATGCGAGCGCGGGGTCCATCGTGGCGAACGTCGGCCTGATCGTGGCGGCGCCCTGCTTCGCCCTGGTGATCCTGGTGGGGCTGTCGCTGGCCACCTCGCTGGTGACCAAGCTGTTGGCGGCGGGGTTGGCGACGGAGGGGTTCTGGAAGGACGGGAAGAACCCCCTGGACTCCGGGACCCCTCTGACCTACGACCCGCGCGGGTTGCTCGCCGTCGTCCACTACACCCCCTGGTGGCTGGTCCTGGGAATCGCCGCCGGCGCGCTCCTCCTCGGCGGGGGGATGGGCCGGTGCGTCAACATCAACCGCTTCTCCCTCCACGCCGCCTTTCGCGACCGCCTGATCCGCGCCTACCTCGGCGCCTCGCGCCGGCGGACCGAGAGGAAGGCGAACCCTTTCACCGGCTTCGACGAGCTGGACAACCTGGCGATGGCGGAGCTCAAGGGAAACCGGCCGCTCCCGGTACTCAACCTGACCCTCAACCTGGTGAACGGCAAGGACCTGGCGTGGCAGGACCGCAAGGCCGAGGGCTTCACGGTGTCGCCGCTCCACGCCGGCAGCTGGTGCCTGGGCTACCGGGACGCTGCCCGCTACGGCTTCAGTGCCAGCCAGAACCAAGGGATCACCCTGGGCACCGCCGCCGCCATCTCGGGCGCCGCGGCCAGCCCCAACATGGGCTACCACTCTTCGCCCTTCGTCACCTTCCTGCTCGCCCTGTGGAACGTCCGCCTGGGCTGGTGGCTCGGCAACCCGGGGCCGCCGGGCCAGAACAGCTTCGCGACCCCCGGCCCCCGCTTCGCGCCCGGGCCGCTCTTCGCCGAGGCCTTCGGGCGCACCGACGACTGCAGCCCCTACGTCTACCTCTCCGACGGCGGCCACTTCGAGAACCTCGGGCTCTACGAGATGGTGCTGCGCCGCTGCCGCCACATCGTGGTGTGCGACGCTGGCGAGGACCCGGACCTCTCCTTCGAAGACCTCGGCAACGCCATCCGCAAGATCCGCATCGACCTCGGCGTGCCGATCTCCTTCGGCAAGATCCCCATGCGCAAGCGCGCGGTGGAGGTGAGCGATGACACGGCGGGCAAGGAGGCGCCGTTGCCCTACTTCGCCGTCGGCCGGATCGGCTACTCGTGCGTCGACTACCGCGGGGAAGCGGCCGGCCCCGCGCCCGACGCTCGCGATGCCGCCGACGCCGATGCCACCGACGGCCTGCTGATCTACGTCAAGGCCAGCCTCAACGGCAGTGAGCCGATCGACGTCCGGCAGTACGCCAAGGCGCATCCGAGCTTTCCCCACGAGTCGACCGCCGACCAGCTCTACAGCGAGTCGCAGTTCGAGAGCTATCGCGAGCTCGGCTCGCGGGCGATCGAGAGCCTCTTCGTCAGCCCGTCCGAGGGCTTGGAGGAGGTCTTCGCCCGCCTCTGGCCGACAGCCCCCGCCGGCTGATCTCTAGGCGTGGGCCCAGGCCCGGGGCCAGGCGCCGGCCTCGATCTGCGCCTCGATCTCGGCCGCCGTCGGCGTCCCCCACGCAGGAGCGAAGGTCGCTCACCGCGAAGTCCGTGTCTCGATCCGTGAAGTTGGCGTCGCCGACGGCCGGGGTGCCAGACGCTGCGGGGAATTCAGCTCTTCGGGCGGGTCATCGCCATGATCTCCTCGGTGCTGAGGCCCGAGGTGGCTTGTCCCCGCATGCGTTCCAGAAGCGGAAGGCGGCGGAGGACGACGAGGGTAGTGTCGTCGGTCGGCGCGCCGGGGCCGCGGTGGTGGCGCCAGTCGGCGAGCAGGCCGTCGAGGATCTCTTCGGCGGGGCGGCCGGCGAGCTCGTCCAGGACGGCGCGCGGGCGGTCGTAGCCGTAGGGGGCGCCGCCCTCCCGGCCGCCGGCGCCCTCCTCGAAGAGGCCGTCCGAGCAGAGCGCCAGGGTGGCGCCGGGCGGCAGGTCGAGAGCGCGGTCGGCATAGCGGCGGGGCGGCCCCTGGCCGAGGGGCAGGCCGGGCAGGTCGATCTCGACGGCCGGCTCTCCCGGGGCGGCGAGGAGCGCGAAGGGATGACCGGCGTTGGCGAGGAGCGCTGCGCCGGTCGCCGGGTCGAGCCGCAGGAGCGCCAGGCTGGTGAAGGTGCGGCCGCCGGCAGCGGTCCGCAGCACGCGGTCGGTCTCGGCGAGCACCTCGCCGGGCGTGCGTCCGCCGGCGAGGAGGCTGGCGAGCGCCGCCTTCACCATCGCCTGGGCGATGGCGCACGAGTAGCCGTGCCCGGCCACGTCGCCGGCGGCGATCCAGAGTCGGCCCTCGCGGTCCCATACGAAGTCGTAGAGATCGCCGCTGGCGCGGTCGGCCAAGAGCGAGCGGGCGGCGATCTCCCAGCCGGCCACCGCCGGCGGCCGAGCCGGCAGCAGGCCGCGCTGGAGGTTCGCCAGCAGCTCCATCTCCACCTCCAGCCGGCGCTGCCGCTCGATCCGCAGCATGAACGCCGGCGGCGCCATCCCGTCGTCCGCCGTCGCCCGGCGCACGGCGCCGGCGGCTCCCGTCGCCAGGAGGACGCCGAGGATGCCGGCGGCGAGGGCGAAGCCGCCGGGCAGCCAGGTGAGGTGGAAGGCGGAGAAGGCGGCAGCCGGCAGCAGCCAAAGGACAAGCGACGCGGCGAGGAGGGCCGGCAGGCCGGCGAGCTCGCCGGCGGCGACCAGAACGCCGGCGATGAGAAGGTTGCTCAGGAGCTGCAGCGGCCAGGGCTCCACCTTGACCGGCGTCAAGGCGACCGCCGCGACGAGCGCCACTGCGATTGCGACCCAGGGGCGCCGCGAGAGGCGGCGGCCAACGGCGAGGAGGAAGGCGATCACCGCCGCCGAGGTGATGCCGACGGTGAGCGGGCCGTACCGGCCGTCGAGGATGGGGAGAGCTATGCTCGCCGCGTGGGCGCGGCCGTGGGGAAGGCGAGTTGCCACAGCGTAGGCCGCGAGGCTGAGGCCGGCGGCGGCGGCGCCGAGGCCGACGCCGGCGAGCAGGGCGCGCCCGGTGTGGCGGGTGAGCCGGCCGGCTCGCAGCAGATCGAGCCCGGGATCGAAGCGCGGATCGGCGGCCCGCCAGAGCGATTCCGCCGCCGACCAGAGGAGCCCGAGCCATAGGCTCTCGGCCGCCAGCGTCACGGCCACGACCGCCGCCTCCTCAACGCGCGGCTGGCGGAGAGCCGCGGGCAGGAGGGCCACGAAGGCGAGGGCGGCGAGCCAGGAGGCGTTTGCCAAGCCGATGCGGCGCCGGATGGCGAGGACCAGGAAGACTACGGCGAGGGCGGCGAGGACGAGCGCCAAAGCCCCTACGTCGAGGGTTCCCACCAGCAAATCGGCGCTGTTCCAGTGGGAGAAGACCGATTCCGCGTCCCCGGGATTCCGGCTCGCCTGGATTACAGAGTAGCTCTCTGTCACCGTCAGATGCTGAGGGGGAAAGCTGCCGAGGATCGGGTAGAAGTAGAACGGCACTCTTGCCAGGGAGAGCGGATAGGGCTTGCCAAGCCTCTCGCCCGCACCCAGCAGGCCCGAGGCGAACCTCTCGAGCCGGTTTTCCGGAGACGAGGCGGGCTGTCTCAAGGCCTGGGCCATCTCCCGCGGTCCGGATGGCCTCCAGTCGAGCCCAAAAGGATGGCCGGCGAGGTCGAACCACACCTGGAGAGACTCGGTGAGACCTCCGCCTCCGGGCTCGGAGAGCATGGCTTCCTGCGCGGAGCGGATCGCCGCAGTGGCGCTCGAGGCGGCACTGGTGGCCGGAATCTCATTGTGCAGGCGCCCGCTCACCGAGCGGTCGACGACATCGAACTGAGGCCTCGCGTCCATGGGGTGGACGCCGCACCGAGCGGCGATGTCCGTGAGCTCCCGGCTCAGAGCGCCCGAGTCCGGGAACCGCGTCCGCCACTCGGGCAGCCAAGCGAGCGCCAGCCCCAGTCCGAGAGCGAAGACCGCCGCGCCCGCCACCAGAGCGGCGGTCGGGAGTTGGCGGCGGTCCTGTCCGGTGCCGGGCATGATGGGCGACTCAGTGCTCGTTACGGGGTGGGGAGCGCGGAGTTGCAAGAGGCCTGGTAGGTAGCCGGAGCCTCGGGAGGCTCTGGTGGGGCGGGGAACGCTCCGGCGCCACGCCAGCCGCTCCGGCGCCATGCGAATCCATTCGGCGTCGCGCCGGAAGACCCGGTTTTCACGCCGATTGAATCGAGACGGCGCCGAAACGATTGGCGCCGTGCCGATTCAATTGGCGCCGTGCCGACACGACCGGCTCGCGAGCCATCGTCCTGAATTGTGGACGGCGTGGTCTTCCTCGGAACCCCGGGGCACAGCGTGTACAAGCTCGTCAACCCTCTCCTACTTCCTGCTCCCCTGCGCTGCCGTGGCCGGGGGTTCCACGCAGAGCTTGTCGCAATCCCTCTGGTTGAAGAAGAAGGGGAAGAGGACGACATGGCTGACGAAGATCGTCTTGTCCACCAGGGTGACGGATGGCGGCTGGGTGAAGCTGGCGAACTCGCCGGGGAATTGCGAGCTGTGGCAGCCGAAGCAGCTCACATTCTGCTTGAAGGTCTCGAGTGTGGTGTTCGAGAGGAGCGGCGAGCCCGACGGCTCCTGGAGGTTGATCGTCGGCACGCCGGCAGGCGAGGGGTCGGCGGCCCAGAGGCTGCCGATCAGCTCGTAGTTGCGCAGCGGCGAGCGCAACGGCAGCCGCGCCTGGACGTCGCGGTTCAGGTGGTCGATCTGCCGCGCGACGTCCGCCGCCGCTCCTCCGTGGGAGTATTTGCGGCAGACGTTGATCTTGCGATCCGCCTCGTCCAGCTTGTTCGGCTGGTTGCAGAGCGACGGCCGGGCGCGGCAATCCGCCAAGCCGTCGTAGAGCGCCCACGGGCCCGGCTGCGGCGTGTCGTCGCAGTCCGGCGCGTTGCGGACGTGCTCGAAGGTCGCCCAGATAAGCTCCGGGTGGCCGGTCGCGCCGCCGGTGATGTGGAACCCGACGAGCGCGACCTGGGCGTGGAAGGGCATGATGGTCGCATCCTCGGGGACGACGCAGGCGCGGGTGACGTAGTACTGCGCCTTCTCCTGCCTGCTCAGGTCGTCGGCCAGCCGCCACGAGGTCTTGATCTCGAAGGCCCCGGCCGGGAAGGTCTGGTGGGGCTCGAGGGCGGCGAGGACGCCGGGATCGTAGAGCCGCTGGGCGGTGACGTAGGCCACCCACTGGGGGCTGACGTGGGCCGTGAAGTAGACGGGCTTGCCGGCCTGATCGATCACCGCCCCGGAGGTGGTCTCGCGGTCGACGAAACCCGGCTGGGTGGTGGCGTTGACCACCTCCTCCGTTGCCGGGCCGCCGCAGGGGTTCTTGGGCAGAGTGGCCGCGCTGCCGCAGACCTTGTCGCAGAAGCCGTAGAGGTTGTAGATGTCGGGCTTGGGAAGGTCCCAGGTGAAGTAGCGCGGGACCGGCTGCGAGGGGCCGGAGGTGAGCAGCGCGAGGAACGTCTGCCAGGACCACTGCTGAAACTGGCAGGAGCTGGCGGGGCTGAAGGTGGGGACGTCAGGGACGGAAGAGAACCATCCTGGGAGCGCCGAGCAGGCGCCGCCGGCAGCCGCGGCCGGGAGGGGGATGAGGGCGGCGACCGCCAAGAGGACGAACGGAATTCCACGCGCGCTTCGTCGCACGGCCATCAACAGAGCCTCCTCGTTTCAGGGTCTCCGCATACGCTAGGCGATTCTTCGCCGCGGGTCAATCACACCGCAGCGTCTCGCGGCGGCTCTCTCCAGAGCGGGCGGGTGAGGCAGGTGGGGCCGCCCTCGGCCTTGAGGGAGATCTCCCGCCCTTCGTAGGTCAGCACCTCGCAGCCGGCGGCTTCCAGGCGGCGCCGCGTCTCCGGGCTGCCCTCGAGCATCAGGCACTTGCGGGGCGACAGCGCCAGCACGTTGGGGGCCTGGGTGGCGAGCTCCTCGGCGGGGACGACGACGAGCCGGACGTCGCGCTCGATGAGGAGGTGGTAGAAGGAGACCGGCAGGAGCGGGGGGTAGACGACGGCGAGGTCGTCGTCGACGAGGCTCACGAGCGATAGCAGGTGGAGGCAGGCGTCCGGTCCCATCCAGAAGGGGAGCTCGACGGGAACGACCTCGACGCCGAGAGGACCCAGCGCCCGGCGGAGCTGGCGCAGCCCCTCGCCGTTGGTGCGGAAACCCTGGCCGACGGCGAGCGTCCGGCGGTCGAGCCAGAGCAGGTCGCCGCCCTCCGCCCGCGCCGTCCCGTCGATGGTGGCGAGGATGGGGATGCCGAGCGCCAAGAGGCGCCGCGCCATCGCCCCCTCCTCGCCGCGGCGGAGCTCTTTGCCCATCGAGAGGATGACCGCCCCGCGATCGGTGACGAGCGCGGGATCGAAGACGAAGATCGCATCGGCCCGCTCCGGTTGTGGCTCCGGATGCTCGACGACCTCAACGCCGCAGCTCCGCAGGATCTCGACCAGCCCGTCGTGCTCGCGCCGCGCCGCCGCGAGGTCCGGCCGCCCCGCGTAGTGCCACGCCGCCGGGTCGTCGACGGCGAAGCCGTCCTCCGGGCGCTTGACCAGCACCCGGCGGAGAGGGTCGACCATGCTCTGGGCGCCGAAGGTCATGGGGGCCCGATCCTAGCGCGAAGGCCCTCATCCCCGCCGCAGCCGGGTTCCATTGAGGCATCGTTACAATCGTACTGAAGGGAGGGTCTCACCATGAACTCCAATGCAGTCGCGTCCTACCGCCGCTGGCTCGAGTACGAGAAAGACAGTCACGCCAAGGTCCTGGCGTCGTTCGCGACGGTGCCGGCCGATCGCCGGGCGGAGCTGCAGAGGGCCATCGATCTCCTCGATCACATCGCGGCGGCGCGCCGGATGTGGCTGTTCCGCTTCGGCGTCCTGCCGAGCGGGCCGGCGGATATCTTTCCTCGCGGAGCCTCGGCGGCAGAGGTGGCGGGCCGGATCGCGGAGGTCGAAGCTGCGTGGTCCGCTTACCTCGAGCGTCTCACCGACGCGGACCTCGAGCGCAGTTTCGAATACCAGAGCCTGGACGGCGGCCGTTTCCGCAACACCTTCGTCGATATCCTCACCCAGCTCTTCGGCCACTCCTGGTACCACCGCGGTCAGATCGCCTCCGTGGTGCGGGCGTGCGGCGGCGAGCCGGCGGTGACCGACTTCGTGTTCTGGACCCGCGAGCCGATCTAGCCGCGTTTCCGGGGGCCGGTGAGGGTCAGCTTCGCAGGGTCGCCGTCGAGGAAGTAAGGAACCGAGGGATCGAACGGCTCCTTCTCCAGGCGGGAGTCGAGCGTCTGATAGCGGCCGGCGTCGCGGTCGACGATCGCCGTGGCGCGAGCGTAGCCGCCCATCGAGTGGACCCGGCAGTCGTCGACCCTGAGCTGCGCTTCCTCCAAGGCGACCTCCAGGGCGCGGCGGTTGGGCGCGAAGCAGTTCGTGAAGTCGCCGTTGAGCGTGTCCCGCGGGAAGGCCTGCCACAATGGGATCTCGCCCAGGGCCGGGTTGAGGGCCGCGAGCGTCGTGGCTTCGCCGCTGGGGAGCAGAACGTACTCGTCGATGAGCAGGGTCGCCACGAAGAGCGTGCCCCCTTCCTTCATCACCGAGCGGACGGCGTCGAGCGCCGCGAGCGGTTTCCGCAGGTGATAGAGGACGCCGAGGAGGAGGACGACGTCGAAGAGGCCGTAGGTCTCCGGCGACAGGTTGTAGACGTTGTCCATCCGGTACTCGACCCCGCTGCCCAGGATCCGACGGGCGACGTCGAAGCCGGTGTAGTGCGCGGGAACGAAGTCGACGGCCACGACCTCCCCGCCGCGCCGCTCCATCTCGAACGAGAAGTAGCCGTCCGAGCAGCCGACGTCGAGGCACCGCATGCCCTTTGCGTCCCGCGGCAGGCCGAGGTCGTCGAGGATGGGCAGCTTGAGACGGTTCGAGTCCTCCCCCGGCGTGACGACTCCGGGAGCGAGCTCCAGCTCGTGAAACCACCGGCCGTGCTCGGCGATCAGCCGCCGGACGGCGGCGGGGTCGGTGATCGCGGCGGCGCGCGGCGCATCCATCACCGCAAGAATATCGAAATCGCCCGTATAGAATCCAAAGAAGCACGCAGCCCGGCCGCCCACCCAGACCACCTGCGCTTTGCCAACCAGCAGGTCTTCGAGGAGCCGGACGGTGTCCTGGACCGTATTGCCGCGGCGGCGAATGGGCGATTACAGCCAGGCTGAAGAACCCTCACCCCCGGCCCCTCTCCCGGCAGCGACGCTGGCTGTAACGAGGGCAAGCTGTCCTACTTGCATTTACCCGACGCTCCGGCAGTGAATATAGTAGCCACCTCCTCTGGAGTCAGAACGCGGTTGAAGATCTCCAACTCGTCCAGGTCGCCCTTGAACCAGCCCGTCAGGGTAGGATCGGCGGTGCGGGTGCCGATGCGCAACGGGCTGTTGCTCTCGAGAGAGCCGAGACGATCGGTGGGATCGCTGACCCCGATCAGGACGCCGTCGTGGTACCAGCGGATTCCCGCCTGTTCGGTCCTCCGGACGGTGACGGCGATGTGATGCCAATTGCCGTCGGTCAGAGTCGGCATACCTGGTGAGTGGTAGTTTGACAGCCCAGATCCCGCTCCGTCAGCCAACTGGAGCCCCACGCAGTCTTCCGTCCCCAGAAGCACGAAGAGGTGGTAGCCCTTGATCGCCGGCGGCGATCCTGTCCTCTTGTCGAGGATCGTCATGACGGTCGATCCGAGAGGATCGACCCGAATCCAGGCATCGATCGAAAAATTGCCGCGGCAACTCGAATAGCTGCCGCTGCAGATCGGAAGAATATCGGCAGGTCCGAAGTTGGTCACTATCGAGGAGGGAGATTCGACGTAGGTGGTGGCGCCGTCGAATCTCAAGCCTCCGGCTACCATTCCTGGGACAGGTGTGGGACCTCCGACTTGGACCCCCGAGTTACCTGTGGCGAGATTCGCCGACAGAGCGCCCGCGCTCTCGTCGAACGGATACCAGGCCACCATCGTCGTGTTGGGAGGAGGCACGCAGGTCGTCGCGCTGGAGAGGAACTCGAACGCGCCGATGTCAGAGCCGTTACCGCCCGCAGCGTTGTCCTTACTCGGATCGTCGATCGGCCGCGCGAACCCGCGCTGATCGGTGGTGATGGTATTGTTGGTGCCTGGGTAGCTCCAGCGCCCCCCTGATCGATCGCGGGACTGCCGGGCAGAAGTGCAATGGTTAGGGTAGGCCCGCCATTATCCTGCAAACCACCGGGATCAAGCATGGGATCGACACCGACCTGGTCGTGATCGACCCCGTTGGTAAGACCGTTATTGACACTCTTGCCGATCAGGTTATAACCGTGAGATATGAAGGGACCGGAGACATCCGGGTCGCTGTGGCTGCTGCCATCCGCAGTGTTCCCGGCGATGAGAGTGTTTCGCAGACTTGCGGTGCCTCTGGGGGGTTCGCTGGTGATCCCGCCGCCGACGCCTCCACGACCGCCTCCACCTCTGGCAATATTGCCGGAAAACGTGCTGTTCGTGACATTCAACGTCCCCTCGTTATAGATGGCGCCGCCACTGGCGCTGGCGATACCGCCACCGAGAGCGCTATTGCCGAAGAATGTGCTGTTCGTGATGTTCAGCGTTGAGCTGATGTCGTTGAAAATGCCGCCACCGTCGCTGCCGCTGCCGGAAACCATGAGGCTGTTGCTGCTCGCAGAGTTGTCCGAAATCAAGCTATCAATCACGTTGACGGTGCCACCCCTGGAGATATAGATGCCGGCACCGACAACCGTTGCATCCATTTTGCTGACGGAATTGCCAGAAACTGCGCAGTTCGTAATCGTCAGTGTGCGGGTGCCGGCACTCCAGATGCCGCCGCCGTTGATGTTGCCAGAAGGCACTCGCCCATCGGCGATCGTCAATCCTGAGAGTGTGACGCCGATTACTGGATTGGGAAACCCTACATGGAAGACGCGCGTCACGTGATTGCCGCTGATGGTCAGCACGTTGGCGCCCGGCCCTTGGACCGTCAGACTCTTACCAATCGCCAACTCCGTCGTCAACACAATCCGACTGGCGACCGTGTTGGCAAACTCGAATGTGATCTTGCTACCATCGCAAGCGGTGTCGATTGCGTCGCGCAGCGAGTGGGCGCCGGTGTCGCTGTTACTTGTCACGACCGGATCTGTCACGCAGGAGGACTGCGAGATCTGCAAGGCGGGCGCGCTAGGAGTCGCTCCGCCGAGCCATAGGGCTGTTGTCGCCGCGACCACGAGAACGGGGTGCATCGCGCTTCTGGTCTTCACACACACCTTCCTTTTCCTCCGTGAGGAACCTACTTCCGGCTGGTGGTTATTCACCACCACCACAATTTTCTTTGCTCATGCTCGATGATAGGGCATGGAAACCTAGTCTGCAAGCCTATTGCTGCATCCTTTTATTCGGATACGTGCATGACATGTCGACCGACCGGCACGATCCGCCCTCGCTAGCGCACTACCGTTATTGAGGGCTCAATGGTTCTCGTGTGATGGATGGATTTTCTCTATGCCAACCCGTAACGGAAAGGAGATCGCATGAGAATCTCGCCGAAGGTTTCCCTGATCGTCCCGGTCGTCGCGGTGATCGTCTGTCTGGTGGCCCCTGCCGTGGCGTCAGCGTGCGTCAAGAGCCACTGCGCCATCGTCCCGATCCCTGGCAATCCTTTCTGCCGGCAGTGCATCATCGACGGCGGTGACGCCACCGCCGCCTGCCGTCCGTACGGCAACTGCGGTTGTATCTACTTCCAGTGCGCCGCCGCCCCTTCGTCGTCCGCTGCGGCCGACTGGCGGACCTTCGTCGTGGGAGGCCAAATCGCGGGGAGCGACGCGACCGCTTCGCCGGCGAGCGGCGGGTGGGAGGCGATTTTCGATCACCTCGTGGTCGGGCGCTGAAGGGTCCGGCCGCAGGCCGGTTTTCACTACTTGCTGTAGCCGAGCTTTTGCTTGACGCCGTCGATGGCCTCGTTGATGGGCTCGATGGCGAGGTTCTCGCGCTTCCCGCCGCGGCCTGGCGGGTAGAAGCTCTGGCGGTACATCGGGTAGGCCTCGGTGCGGAGGTGGCCCAGGGTCTGGTGGCCGCGCCTGGTAGCGCGCTCGTGGCGGAGGGCGGAAACGTCGACGGGAGCGACGACGACTTTCTCTCCGGGGCCGGGATCGGCCTGGGCGAGGATGCGGCCCTCGAAGTCGACCACCATGCTGCCGCCCGGCCAGGAGAACGGCGGGTAGTGGGAGAGGCTCGCCGCCTGGTTGGCGGCCACCACGTAGGCGATGTTCTCGAGCGCGCGGCAACGGTTGACGACCGTCCACCAGTCCATCGGCGGAGTGGCGCCCCAGGGGTCCATGTAGGCGGAGACGCGGATGAGCACCTCGGCGCCGTTGGCGGTGAGCTGGCGCAGGGCCTCGGGGAAAAGCCAGTCGTAGCAGATGGCGACCCCCAGCTTGCCGATCGGCGTATCGACCACCGGAAACATCTCCTCGGCGTAGTCCGGCAGGTCGTGCGGGCTGGCGTGGACCTCCCAGGGGATCCACGGGTTGACCTTGCGGTACTTGCTGAGGATCCCCTCCGGACCGATCAGGCAGGTGGTGTTGAAGACGGCGCCGGGGTAGCGGTTGTCGCGCTCCAGGAAGGTGCCGGTCTGGATGTAGATCCCGTGCTCCCGGGCCTTCGCGGCGTAGCGCTCGGTGTGCTCGTTGGGGATCGGCACGGCGAGCTTGTCGAGGAGATCCTGGGCCGTCGGGTAGACCGGCGCGGCATGCGCGAACTCGGGGAAGACGACGAGCTTGACCGGCAGGAAGGGGGAGTAGCCCTGCACCGCCTGCTCGGTCATCGCCAGCATGCGGTCCACGTGGCGGCGGATGCCGGAGCGGCCGGCGGGGTTGCCGAAATCCGTCTGGCAGGCGGCGGCGGCGTAGCGCAGGCGCTCCTCGACAGCCATTTCGTATCCTCGCAACGAAATCCTTATACCTCAATACGATAGCATGCTCCCAGAGAGCCGCCAGGTGGATCTAATTTAGGTCCGTATGCCCTGCCCGGCCCGCGGTCCCTCTGATATACCGGGATCGCCTTCGAGACCATGAGCCTGCCCGTCGTCGCCCCCGCGAGACCTGCCGTCAGGAAAGCGGCCAGGCGGGCGCGTGGGCTCGGGATCGGCTTGGCGGTCGCCGCCGCCTTGAGCGTGGCGGTCTGGGCGCTCGCGGGGTACGTCGACCGCACCGGCTGGACCTTCTTCCATCGCGGCAAAGAGGTGGCGGACAGCCTCACCCGCCTCGCCGCCGCCCTCCAGGCCCGCGATCCCGAGGCCATCGCCGCGCGTTACAGCGCGGCCTTCGGCGGCCCGCCGCTTGGGCTCGACCGGCGGGAGCGGATCGAGGAGAAGGACGGCGTCGAGCGCTTTCGCCTCGGCGGCACTGGATCCGCAGGGAACCGCGATGCCACGCTCCGCGAGTGGCTGGCCTACCTGGGCGGTTTCGACAGCATCGAGGAGGTGGGCGTCCACCTCGACCGCCTGGAGCGCTGGGACTCCGCCGAGGTGGTGGCGATCGTCCGCTTCGAG
>DATNKQ010000284.1:0-2518 GCA_035603315.1 Thermoanaerobaculia bacterium | reverse complement strand
GCTCCCGCCCTGCCGCCGCTCCTGCCCGGCGGCGACTTGACCACTCCGCGGCGGGCGCTCTCGACGAAGGAGACGAGATAGGCGATCTCCGGCGCCTCCTCTCCCAGCTCTTCGCGGATGCGCGCCAGCGCCTGGGCGGTGTTCAGCCGCGACCGCACGAGGATGCGGACGGCGCGGTCCAGCCGCTCGATGGCCGTGGGGTCGAATCCCTTGCGCTTGAGGCCGATCGAGTTGAGGCCGTAGCAGGCCGCTTTCTGACCCACCGTCTTGACGAAGGGGAGGGCGTCCATCGTCACCACCGAGTAGGCGCCGACGTAGGCGTGCCGGCCGACGCGGCAGAACTGGTGGATCGAGGTGAAGGCGCTGATGCTGGCGTCGTCGTGCACCTCGACGTGGCCGGCCAGGGTGGCGTTGTTGGCGAAGACCGTGCGGTCGCCGACCTGGCTGTCGTGGCCGACGTGGGTGTAGGCCATGAAGAGGTTGTCGCTGCCGATGCGGGTGACCCCGCCGCCTTTCTTGGTGCCGCGGTGGAGGGTCGTGAACTCGCGGAATTGGTTGCGGTCGCCGATCTCGAGCCAGACCTCCTCGCCCTCGAACTTCAGGTCCTGCGGCTCGAAGCCGATGGCGGCGAGCGAGAAGATCCGGTTGTCGCGGCCGATCCGCGCCGGGCCCTGGACCTGGGCGCCGGCCCCCACCGTGGTGCCGGCGCCGATCTCCACCCGCTCCCCGATGACGGCGTGGGGACCCACCCGCACGCCGGCCGCGAGGACGGCGGTCGGGTGCACCACGGCCGTGGGATGGATGAGCTCGTCCATCTCGTCCATGAATCCCTTAGCGGTCGAGCATGGCCGAGGAGATCACCGCCTCGGCCGCCACGTCGCCGTCGACCAGCGCCCGGGCGGAGAGCTTGCAGTAGACCGAGCGCAGGCGCAGGACGTCGACCTCGTAGCGCACCTGGTCGCCGGGGACGACGGGGCGGCGGAACCGCGCCGACTCGATAGCCGTGAAGTAGACGAGCTTGCGCTCGCGGTCCGGCATGTCGTGGAGGAGGAGGAGGCCGCCCGCCTGCGCCATGCCCTCGATCAGCAGCACCCCGGGGACCACCGGCCGGCCGGGGAAGTGGCCTAAGAAGAACGGCTCGTTGATGGTGACGTTCTTGAGCGCCACGATCCGTTTCTTGGGCTCGATCTCGAGCACCCGATCGACCAGCAGCAGGGGGTACCGGTGCGGTAGGACCGAGAGAATCCACTCGACGTCCCGGACCTGGGTCTCGCTCGTCACCTCAGTCCTCCTCGCTCTCGGCGCCCAGCCGCTCTTCCAGAGCCGCCAGGCGCCGGGTCAGTTCCGCCAGCTTCCGGCCCATCTCCTCCAGGCGTCCGCGCAGCACCACCTCGCGCCGCCACTTGCCGAGCTCGATGGCCGGGATCCCACCCACCTTGACCCCCGCCGCGACGGGGGAGAGGGCCGCCGACTTGGCCGCCACCTGGGCGAAGTCTCCCAGGGTCAGGTGGCCGCCGACCCCCGCCTGGCCGGCCAGCACGACTCCCCGGCCCAGCCGGGTGCTGCCGGCGATCCCCGCCTGGCCGCAGAGGATACAGGCCTCCCCTATCTCGACGTTGTGCCCCACCTGCACCAGGTTGTCGATCTTGGTGCCGGCCCCGATCCGCGTCTCGCCCAGGGTGGCGCGGTCGATCGTCGCGTTCGCTCCCACCTCGACGTCCGCCTCGACGATCACCCGCCCCGCCTGCGGGATCTTGGTGTGCCGGCCGGCGGCGGAAGCGTAACCGAAGCCGTCGCTGCCCAGTACGGCGCCGGCGTGGATCTCGCTGCGCTCCCCCACCGCGGTGCCGTCGTAGAGGACCACGTGGGGGTGGAGCACGGCGCCCGCCCCCAGGGAGCAGTCCCGCCCGACGACGGCAAGCGCGTGCACGGCAGCTCCCGGACCGATGTCGCTGCCGGCGCCGATCACCGCGTAGGCGCCGACGTGGGCGGTGGGATCGACCCTCGCCCCCTCGCCCACGACCGCCGTCGGGTGCACCCCCGGCGCGGGCCGGCGGGGCGGATGGAAAAGGGCGATCAGGCGGGCCAGCGCTTGGGCCGCGTCGCCGACCACCAAGAGATCAGCCTGCAAGGGCGGCGCCCCCGGGCCCACCAGGATCGCCCCCGCGGCGCTCGCCGCCGCCTGCTCCCGGTAGCGGGGATGGGTCAGGAACGAGAGGTCGCGAGGGCCGGCGGCGGCGAGCGTCTGGATCGACTCGACGGCGCGCTCCGGGTCGCCCTCCACCCGGCCCCCCACCAGGGCGGCGAGCTCGGCCAACGAGTAGGCCACGCCCCTACTTGCCCTGGTTGGCAGCGTCCAGACGCTTGATCACGAGGTCGGTGATGTCGATCGCCTCGTCGGCGTAGATGAGACCGCTCTCGAACTTGCGGAAGATCAGCGTGTACCCCTGCTCCTTGCCCACCTGGTTGATGACCGGCATCACCCGCTGGTCGATGGCGCCCAGCACGTCGTCCTTCC
>DATNKQ010000276.1:0-2457 GCA_035603315.1 Thermoanaerobaculia bacterium | reverse complement strand
CGGCGGTCCTTCCCGACGGCGGTCGCTCCGAGCTGGCGGTGCCGGTGATCGACTACCCGCACATCCGCCCTACCCCCTGGCCGGAGCCCGCCGAGATCGAGGTCAGCGCCGCCGACATCCGCCTGCCGGCGCTCAAGCGGGTGGGCTATGTCCGCGGCGCCTCGGACCGGGTGCCGGAGTACCTGCGCCAGGTGGGGGTGCCGATCGTCCTGCTGGGCGCGGCGGAGCTGTTGAAAGGCGATCTGTCGGCGTACGACGCGATCGTCGTCGGCAGCCGCGCCTACGAAACGGATGGAGCCCTGCGCGCGGCCAACCGGCGGCTCTTGGACTATGCCAAGAAGGGCGGGCTGGTAATCGTCCAGTACCAGCAGTATCCATTCGTCAAGGGAGGCTTCGCGCCCTTCCCGCTGGAGATCGCGCAGCCGCACGACCGGGTGACGGACGAGACGGCGCCGGTCCACGTCCTCGATCCCGCGAGCCCGGTCTTCACGACGCCGAACCGGATCGTCGAGGACGACTGGAGCGGCTGGGTCCAGGAGCGCGGGCTCTACTTTGCACATACCTGGGACGCTGCCTACCAGCCGCTCCTCGCCATGGCCGACCCCGGCGGGCCGGAGCTCCGCGGCAGCCTCCTCGTCGCCCGGCTCGGGGAAGGCCATTACGTCTATACCGGCCTCGCCCTCTTCCGCCAGCTCCCGGCCGGCGTTCCCGGCGCCTACCGCCTGTTCGCCAATCTTCTGGGACTGGGGAAGGCGGCGCCGGCGGGGAAGCGCTAGGGGCGGCCCTGGGCGCGCCACCGAAAGAGCGGAGCGAGGCCAAGTTGAGCCGCTCCGAGCGGATCCGCTGGGTGGTCGCGGCGCCGGCCGCCGCTCTCCTCCTCGCGCGCGCCGCCTACCTCGACCGCCCGTTCCGGCTCATCGACGACGCCTTCATCTCGTTCCGCTACGCCGCCAATCTGGCGGCAGGGAAGCGCCTGGTGTGGAACCCCGGCGAACGGGTCGAGGGGTACACCAACTTCCTGTGGACGCTCCTCCTGGCCGCCGGCGCCCGCGCCGGCCTCGACCTCGTCGTGCTCTCCAAGCTCCTGGCGGCCGCAGCCGGCGTCGGCACGGTGTTTCTGCTGACGCGCCTGGCGGCGAGCCTCCCGGCGGAGGAGGAGCAGGGCAGCAGCCTTCTGCAGATCGCGCTCCCTCCATTCCTCTTCGCGGCCATGGGGTCACAGGCGCGCTACATCGTCTCGGGGATGGAGACCCTGCTCTTCGTCTTCCTCCTCGTCCTCGCGCTCGACCTCCTCTTCCTCCGCGGCCGGCCGGCGCTGGCGGGCGCCGTCTTCGCGGCAGCGGCGATGACGCGGCCTGAGGGGGTCCTCTACGCCCTTCTTGCCGGCGCCTGTTTCCTGTCCTGGGGGGCGCAAGCTCCGCGTCCCTGGCCCCGCCTCCTCCGGCTCGCCGGCGGGTTCGTCCTCTGCTATCTCCCCTACACCCTCTGGCGGGTCGCCTATTACGGTCACCTGTTCCCCAACACCTATTACGTCAAGGCCGGCGGCTTCTCCTGGGCGCGGGTGGCGCGCGGCGCCGAGCTCCTGTCGCAGCTGGCGACGAGCTGGAGCGTCTACCCGCTCCTGATTCTTGCCCTGGCGTCCCTGCCCTCCCTCAGATCATTGCGCGGCGATGCTTCCCGCCGGCTCCTGCGGGTCTGCTGGGCCTACGTGGTCGCGACGGTCGCCTATTTCCTCTGGGTGGGCGGGGACTTCCTGGAGTTCTTCGGACCGCGCTTCCTGATGCCTGCCCTGCCGGCCCTCCTGCTGCTGGCGGCCCAAGGGCTCGACAACTTCTTGCGTTGGCTCGCCCCGGAGCAGGGACCTCGCCGGACGGCCGCCGGCGCCGTCGCCTGGGCGATCGCGGCGCTGCTCCTCGCCAACGGCCTCTGGCTCTCCTGGCCGGCGCGGTTCTCCACCCTTCCCGGCCTCGCCTTCGAGATGGAGGCCTGGACGCGGACCGGCCGCTGGCTGCGCGAGAACACCGCGCCGGGAGCCGTTCTCGCCGTGGGCGCGGCCGGCGCCATCCCGTACTACAGTCGCCGTCCGGCCATCGACATGTTCGGCCTGACCGACCCGCACATCGCTCACCTCGATCCGGCCGTCGGCGGGCGGCCGGCCGCGCACGAGAAGTTCGATCCTGCCTATGTGCTCGATCGGCGGCCCGACTTCATCGTCTCGACCCGGCTCGACTTCCAGGGGAGGCCGATGACCGCAGGTCTGCGCGACGTGGGAGACCGGCTCGCGGCCTGTTACAACCTCTTCGCCGTAGTCAAGGTCCGGGGCGAGCGGCCGGACGAGGGGAGCTGGGTGGTCACCACCTCGCGGTACCGGCGGGACCTCTATGCCGACGGCTACCGGATGGGGATCTTCCGCCGCCGGCACGGACCGCGGGCTGCGCAGTGCGCGGCGCTCGAAAG
>DATNKQ010000274.1:0-4190 GCA_035603315.1 Thermoanaerobaculia bacterium | reverse complement strand
GCGGCGCGCCTCGTGCGGACGGGCGGCGGCGCCTCTCCCCGGCCGCGGGCCGGCAGGGCGCGGGCCGGCGGCGCGGCCGGACGGCTGGGCGGGCTGGCGGGAGGGGGGCTGAGACCCGTGCTGCGCCTTGCGCGCCGCCTTCTCCTTGGCGCGCGCCCGCTCCTCGGCCTTGCGGCTGCGGATGGCGGCGATGCGCTCGGCGACCGGGATCTCGAAGCGCTCCGTCGGCTTGTGCTCGTAGTCGAAGCCCGCCAGGGTCAGGCGCGGCAGCCGCTTGCCGACCAGGCGCTCGATCGCCGCCAGGTCCCCCTGCTCCTGCTGGCCCACGAAGGTGAAGGCGTCGCCGATCGCCTCGGCGCGGGCGGTGCGGCCGACGCGGTGGATGTAGTCCTCGGGGACGTTGGGGACGTCGAAGTTGATGACATGCGAGAGCGCCTCGACGTCGATGCCGCGGGCGGCGATGTCGGTCGCCACCAGCACCTGGTTCTTGCCCGCCTTGAAGCGGGCCAAGGCCAGCGTGCGCTGCGCCTGGCTGCGGTTGCCGTGGATGCGGTCGCAGGCGATGCCGTGCTTGGCGAGGAAGTCGGCCAGCCGGTTGGCGCGGTGCTTGGTGCGGGTGAAGACGAGCACGTTCTTGATCTCGCCGCGGCGCAGCAGCTCGAGCAGCAGCCAGGGCTTCAGGTCCTCGCGGACCGGGTAGACCGCCTGGGTGACGCCGGTGGCCGGCTTCGCCTGGCGCTCGATGTTGATGGCGGCGGGGTTCTTGAGCATCTCGCGGGCGAGGGCGACGATCGGCGGCGGCAGGGTGGCGGAGAAGAAGAAGGTCTGCCGCGGCGTCTTTGGCAGGTGCGCGAGCACCCGCCGGATGTCGGGAAGGAACCCCATGTCGAGCATGCGGTCGGCCTCGTCGAGGACGAGGACCTCGATCCCGTCGAGCTTGGCGTAGGGGTACTGGAAGTGGTCGAGCAGGCGCCCTGGGGTGGCGATCAGCACGTCGACGTGAGCCTTGAAGGCGCGCTCCTGCGGCCCCATGGCGACGCCGCCGAAGATGGCGGCGCCGGTGACGCGGGTATGGGCGGCGAACTGCACCAGGTGCTCGTGGATCTGCGCCGCCAGCTCGCGGGTGGGGGCGAGGACGAGGACCCGGGTGGTGCCCCGCGGCTGCGTCTCCAGACGCTCGAGGATAGGCAGCAGGAAGGCTGCCGTCTTGCCGCTCCCGGTCATGGCGCAGGCCAGCACGTCGCGCCCTTCGAGCGCCGGCGGGATGGCGTCGATTTGTATGGGAGTGGGCTGGGTGAAGCCCATGTCCGCGACGGCGCGGAGCAGCCCGGGATGCAGCTTGAACGAGGAAAAGCTCATGAAGTGGTCCACAGTCTTTCTGCGGGCGCTCGGCACCTTTCGGGTGCGAGACACGCCACAAAACATATCCGGCGGGATCAGGGGGAACGGAGACTTGCCGGCTTGGCCGCCGCTCGGGCCAACCGGCCCAGGGGATGAGGCGCCGTGAGGAGGGATCCTCGGGTGGGCGCCGCACTGCGTAGCGTCTCACATCCTGGAGGAAAAGCCAAATCCAGGCCAAATCCAGGAAGGTCGACGCCGCTGTACGGGAAGGAGAACCGCCGCGACGGCCACGGCATTCCCCCCGGGGTTCAGGCCGCGTCGTCCTGCTGGCGGACCGGGGTCCGGGCATCCAGCCAGTCCGCCGCCAGCAGGCAGGCGAACGGGATGAAGCCGGCGAGGATGCCGCCGACGAGAAGGGCGCACCAATGCGTCCACTCGAAGGTGAGCGGCGAGCGAAATCCCTGCAGGGTCACGAGGAGGCCCCACACCAGACCGGTGACAGTGCCGTAAGAGAGGGCCAGGTCCTTCTTCTCTTCGCGAGTGACTTTGGCGAGCACTGTTTTCGTTCTCCGCGGGATCGACCGGACCGGACGGTCCGGGCACAGCCACAGCGGAGACAGAGCAAGAAGCGCGCCACGGAAAAAAACCTCCTAGCGGAGGTAACCCAGGGCCCGCAGCTTGGTGATGTGGTTCCACTCCAGATAGGTGGCGCCCAGCGATTCCCCACCGAGGAAGCGGGAGCGCGCCCGCAGCCGCTCGGCCACCTCCCGCTCGCCCCAGGCGCGGAGGTCGGCGACCGTCTGCGGCTCGCGAGAGGCCAGGTTCCGGGTCTCGCCGGGGTCGTGGTCGAGGTCGTAGAGCTCGACGGGCAAGGCGCCGTCGCGCGGCAGGATCAGCTTCCAGGGGCCGCGCCGCACCGACCAGCGCGGAGCGCCGTGGAGGAGGAGATCGGAGATGAGCGTCGCGCGCGCCGGCGGCGGGGCGCCGGCGAGGAGAGGCGTCAGGTCGGTCCCCTGGCTGGGCGGCGGCGCGACACCCGCCAGGCGCAGCAGGGTCGGAAAGAGGTCGACCATCTGCACCGGCGGCACGAAGACCGCCGGGGCGTGGCCGGGCGCGCGGATGAGGCCCGGCACGTGGAGGAGTTCCTGGTAGTGGGTATGGCCATGATCGCCGTTGACCTCGTAGCCCAGCGCGCCCTCCTGGTCCATGCGGGTCCAGAACTCCTCGCCATGATCGCTGACGATGGCGACGACGGTGTCGTCGTCTAAGCCGAGCCGGCTGAGGCCTGCCAGGAAACGGCCCATCTGGGCGTCGGTGTAGGCGACCTCGGCCTTGTAGAGCGCCTGCAGCCAGCGGCGGTCGCCGGCGGGCGGCAACGGGTTCTCCGGCCGGCGGTCGCCGGCGCAACCGAGCGGACCGCGGTAGCCGGGCTCCAGCCGGCGGGCGACCGACCGGCACTGCTCCGGCGGCGGCTCGTAGGGGTTGTGGCAGTCGAAGAGGTGGAGATAGAGGAAGAACCGGCGGTCGCCGGCGTAGCGGGAGAGGCGGGCGAGCGCCTGGTCGACGAGGAAGCCGGCGCCCTCCTCGTGCGAGGCGTACTCGTCGAACCCCTTCTGCAGGCCGAAGGCCGGGTTGACGTAGATGTTGTGGTAGACGCCCAGGGTGTAGAACCCGCCGTCGCGGAGCGTCTCGGCCAGGGTCCGCGCCGCACCGGTCAGGCCGGTGGGCGCGAAGTTGCCGAAGCGGAGGCCGGCGCCGTGGGTCTGCGGCTGCAGGCCGGTCACCAGCGAGGTGACGCTGGGGAGCGTCCAGGGCGACGGCGACGTCAGCTCCGCGAGGCGGATGCCCTGGCGGGCGAAGGCGTCGAGGGTGGGGGTGAGGCGGTCGCGCCCGCCGTAGGCGCCCAGGGCATCGGCGCGCAGGGTGTCGATGAGGACAACGACGAGGTTCTTCCCCTGCCGGCGGCCGGGGGTGACGAGGAGGGGATCGCCCCACAGCGCCACCCCCTCGGGGAGCGCGATGCCGTCGCGGCTGGCGGCGACCGCGAGCGACAGCCCGCGCGTCTCCGGCGGCAGCTCCCGCCGGACCTGTCGCCAGCCGCCGCCCTCCCCTCCGGCTCCGCTGGCCCCGCTGGCTCCAAGCAACGCCTCTGCCAGCCAGGGCCGGCGCCTTCCGTCGCCCTCCACCCGGTCGACGCGAAAAAGGGCGCGCGTCCCCGGCCTGTCGACCTCCGGCACCAGCCCGAGGCGGGTCTCGAAGACGGTCCCCCGCGGCAGGTCCGCCGGCAGGCTCACCTCGATGCACGCGAGGCCCGGGATGGCCGGCAGGCTCTCCCCCTTCCTCGCCATCGAGCGGTAGAGGTCCGGGGCCGGGCGGCCGGTGAGCCCGCGGACGGTCAGGCGGCCGCCCACGGCCGCCAGGCGGAGGGCGTCTACCTGCCCAGTCCAGTAGGCCTCGCGCTGGAGGTCGATCTCGTAGACGTGCTCGCGGCCGTCCGGGTTGAGGGGGAAGCTGAGGGCGCGGTAGGGAGGGAAGCGGGGATCGTCGGCGAGCCTCCAGGAGAGGGCCGCGAGGGTGGCGTCGCCCGCCGCGCGCAGCTCCAGGCGGGTGATCCGCGCGGCGTTCAGGCCCGCCGGGATGACCTGCGGCTCGGCGCCCAAGACCATCGCCGCCGGGATCTCGACCGCCGCCGCCGCGGGCGCCGTCGCCAGGGTGCCGAGGCGGAGGATGCGCCGCGGCCGGGAGTCGCCGCAGGCGGCCAGAAGGAAGAGGGCGAAGAGCGCCAGGCGGTGTCCGGCACGACGCGTCAGGAGAGGCTCTCGCGGATCCAGCAGCCGCCGAGGACGCGG
>DATNKQ010000264.1:0-17679 GCA_035603315.1 Thermoanaerobaculia bacterium | reverse complement strand
CACCTTGCCCTTGAGGCTCGTGGCGAGCTCGCCCAGCGACTCGTCGAGCGCGCGGCAGGAGGCGCACCAGGGGGCGGAGAAGTCGACCAGCACCGGCATCGTGGCGTGCAGGACCTTCTCGCGGAAGCCGTGGTCCGAGCAGGTGACGACGTTTTGCGTCGCCGCGGTCGAAGCCAGGACGGGGACCGCGCCGCCGGCGAGGGCCAGGAGAACGACGGCCAGGAACGGGAGGGATTTGGCAACCTCGAGGCGATGTGAATTCAGCATGGCGGCTCCTTGCAGTCCGTGGCTTCCGGGAGGGGAGGCCCGATGAAGCGAGACTAGGAGCCGGCGCGCGGCCGAAAAATCGGCCGTGCACCCGACCTCGTGTGCGTTTCAGGACCCGCGCGGATGTGCGCGGCGGCGAGTCGCCGTGAAGGGTTTGGTCTGACAGGCCGTCAGCGGATGGCGCTAAGGCTTGCCCAGCAGGTCCAGCAGCACCGCCGTCTCGGCCTCGACGCCGGTGGCGATGGTGGGATCGCGATCGGGGGCGAAGAGGGCGGAGTGGAGGGAGGGGAGCTCCTTGCCCGCGGCCTGCGCCTCCTTGAGCTTCTCGGGGAAGGCGGCGCCGAGGCTCCAGGTGACGGCGGGCACCCCCGCGTGGCCGTACTCGCTGAAGTCTTCGGACGCCATCTCGGGCCCCATCTCGACGACGTTGTCGTCGCCGAGCGCGCGGCGCAGGGCCGCCGCGATCCTCGCCGTCAGCTGGGGGTCGTTGTAGGTCGCCGCCGTGCTCTCGATGACCTTGAACGCCGGCTCCTTCGGCGCCCCCGCGGCGGCCGCCTCGGCGCGGGCGATGCGCTCGATGGCGGCGAGCAGTCGCTGCCGCACCTCGTCGCGGTAGGAGCGGACGGTGATCTGCAGCTTGACCTCGTCGGGGATGATGTTGTGCTTGGTGCCGCCGTGGATCGAGCCGACGGTGACGACCGCCGGATCGAGCGGGTTGTTCTCGCGCGAGACGATCGTCTGCAGGGCCAGCACGGTGCGCGCGGCGATGACGATGGGATCGACCGTCGTCTGCGGCGCCGCGCCGTGGCCGCCCTTGCCGAAGATCGTCAGGTCGACCGAGTCGGAGCTCGCGAGGGTGAAGCCGGAAGTGAAGCCGACCTTGCCGGCCGGCAGCCGCGGGGTGTCGTGGAGGGCGACGGCGAAGTCGGGCTTGGGGAAGCGGGTGAAGAGGCCGTCGGCGAGCATCGCCTTGGCGCCCCGGATCACCTCCTCGGCCGGCTGGCCGATGAAAACGAGGGTGCCGCGCCAGCGGTCCTTGGCGCGCGCCATCGCCGCCGCGGTGCCCACGAGAGCCGTCATGTGCACGTCGTGCCCGCAGGCGTGCATCACCGGGACGTCAGCGCCGGCGTCGTTCTTGACCCGCACCGTGCTGGCGTACGGCAGCCCGGTCTTCTCCTCGACCGGCAGCGCGTCAAGCTCGGTGCGCAAGAGGACCGTCGGCCCGGGACCGTTCCTGAGCACCCCGACGACGCCCGTGCCGCCGACCCCGGTCGTGACCTCGAAGCCCGCCTGGCGAAGGCGCTCGGCGATCTTCGCGGCAGTCTTCTCCTCGTGGAGCGAGAGCTCCGGATGCTGGTGGAGGTCGACGTAGAAGGCCTGGAGGTCCGGCGACAGTGCCGGAGGGACCGCGGGCGCGGCGGACAGGGGGATGGACGACAGGCCGAGAAGGGCTAAAGAGACGGCGATCGAGGAGCGGCGCATGGGACCTCCGGGGTCAGGATGCGCGGAGTCTATGCCGAGACGCCGCCGCGCCCCCGGGTCGAGGCCGGATTTCGGCCAACACTTCTTCTCAGTAGAGGGGCTGGAAGAACCAGGAGAAGAGCTCGAGGAACCGCTTGTGGAGGCCGCGCCGCTTCCAGCGATCGTAGGTGATCTCGTGGCAGCGCTGGCGGTCGGCGTCGAACGTCGCCTCCAGCCGCGCGGCGAAGCCGCGGTCGTAGAAGGCCATGCTCTCCTCGGCGTTCTCGCGCATCGAACGGGCGTCGAAGTTGATCGAGCCGACGAGGCTGAAGATGCCGTCGACGATGGCGGTCTTGTTGTGCATCATGGTGCCGGTGTACTCGTAGATCTTGACCCCCCCGGTTAGCAGCTCGCCGTAGTGGATGCGCGAGGCCAGGCGTACGACGGCGACGTCGATGTTCTTGCCGGGGACCATGACCTGCACGTCGACGCCGCGGCGGACGGCGCGGACGAGCGCCTCGCGGATGTGGCGATCGGGAAGGAAGTAGGCGTTCTGGATGCGGATCGACTGGACAGCCGACTGGATGGCCACGAAGTAGAGCATCGAGGCGAGCGAGGAGGAGTCGCCGCGCGACATCTTGATCGCCTGCGCGTCGACGTCTCCCGCCTTGCCGAGCTGGGGGTAGAACTTGTCGCCGGCCAGGATCTCGCCCGTGGTGTAGGTCCAGTCCTCGCTGAAGATCGCCTGCATCTGCGCCGTTGCGGGTCCATGGACCTCCACCTGCATGTCCCGCCACTCCTTCGGGTTGCGGGCGTCCCCGAGCCAGGGATCGGAGATGCCGAGGCCGCCAGTGAAGCAGACCAGGCCATCGACGACGAGGATCTTCCGGTGCGTGCGCCGGCCGATCTTGTAGAGGCTCCAGAGCCGGATGGGATGGAACACGTAGAGCTGGACGCCGGCCTGCTTCATACGGTCGAAGAGCGGACCCAGGTGGCTGCCCGTGCCGTCCACCAGGACGCGCACCTCGACCCCCCGCCGCGCGGTGTCCATGAGGGCGTCGGCGAAGAGCTGGCCCGCGTGGTCGTTGTTGAAGATGAAGGACTCTAAGTTGACCGACACCTTGGCGCCGCGGATGGCGCCGATCATGGCCGGGAAGATGGCATCGCCGTTGTTGAGGATCTCGGCGCGGTTGCCGGGAAGCATCATGGTGCCGAAGGTGTCCAAGGAGCGGCGGAAGGCGGGATCCGCGGCCGGGAAGGGATGATCGAACTTGTAGACGTTCCGCTTGTCCGCCCGGGCGATGGTGCAGCCCGACGCCTGGACCGCTGCGGCCAGCGCCAGAAGGCAGGCGCACCAACGACTGCCGGCGGAGCGCGGCTGCGAGCTCGACCCCCCTGAATGCGCTCCGGACAGGTTCTGCCTCCTCGTTTCCGGGAAGCGCGAGCCCTCTGCACCCGCGCCATTCGCGCAAAGAAATGCATGGACCGTGCCTTCAGGGAGCGTCCGGGAAGGCCGAGGTGTCGGCGCGGCTCGCCAGGGTGTGCTGCGGGTTGTGGTACATCCTCACCCGTCCTGTCTGGACGTCGGTCACCGCGATCGTGTACTCGACGTCCGAGAGCGCCCCGTAGAACACCCAGAAGTTGCCGTTCACGGCCCGGCCGTCGAGCACCTTGACGGTGAGCTCGAGGTTCGCGGAATCGAAGAACCAGAAGGTCCCGGACTCGGAGCTCAGGGGGAGGGCGTGCCCCGGGCCGGTGGCGCCGGACGGGACGGCCCACTCGACCGCCACCGTGAAGCGGGAGCCGGTCAGGCAGAGCGCCAAGGGGTCCGGGACGCAGGGGAGTGGCGATGGCTCGACGGCACCGGTGACGGGTGCGCTGTCGGCCCTGGCGGCCGACGCCGGAGCCGCCGCTGGAGCCGAGGCTGGAGCCGGCGCGCCGAGCGGGAAAGCCGAGGTGTCCGCCCGGCTCGCCACGGTGAAAGGAGGGTTGTGGTAGGTGCGCACCTCGCCGCTCGCGGTGTCGGTCACCTGGAGGTCGTACTCGACGTCCGTCAAGGCGCCGAAGAAGACCCAGAAGCGGCCGTTGACCGGTCTCCCGTCGAGCACCTTGACCATCAGCTCGACGTTCTCGGGGGAGAAGAACCAGAAGGCGCCGGTGTCGCCGGTGAGCGGCAGGGCGTGGCCGGTGCCGAAGGCCAGGCTGCCGTGCGGGTCGTGCCAGGTCACCTGCGCCTGGAAGCGGCCGCCGTCGCCGAGACAGAGGCTGGTGTCGTCGGTGCAGGCGGTGGTCGCCAAGCGCTGTCCATAGATGCCGAAGCCGTCGCCGTCCTGGTTGCCGTTGCCGAAGAAAAAGAAGGGGAAGAAGAAGGTCTGGCCGCTCTGCCAGGCCACCGCGAAGTTGCCGCCCGGGGACGAGGAAACGGCCGGCTCCTCCTGGTCGAGGTTGACGAAGGTATTGACCCTGAAGGGGTCGCCCAGCGGCTGCCAGGAGGCGTCGAAGGAGCGGGCGAAGACGTCGAGGTCGTCGTTGGTGCCGAAGTCCGACCAGACGAGAAGCGACGTCCCGTCCGGCCCCGGCGCGGCAGCGGGGGGCTGGGGAAAGCTGGGCGCCGGACTGAGGATCGTGATCGGCGCGCCCACCGGCGCCCCCGCCGCGTCGAAGCGCTGGGCGAGCTGTCCCAAGGCGTCGACGGTCCACAGCAGCGAGAAGGCGCCGTCCGCCTGGAAGATCGGCAGGGCGTTCGGCTGGCGGCCGAAGCCGAAGAAGTGATCGGTCGCCGGCTGCGGGAACGGCGGCGCCAGGGGGTTGCCCTGGACGTCGAAGCGGCGGATGGCGTAGTTGGCGTTGGGGATGCTGCCGGGCGCCTCCTCCCAGGCGACGAGGAAGCCGGCGACGGGGTCGGCCGCCAGGCGCGCCGCGCCCACCAGCTCGATCGCCGGGGTCACCGCGACCTCGCCCGACACCGGGGCGCCCGTGGAGTCGAAGCGGCGGGCGAGGATCTGGCCGCGGTCGGTGGTGTCGGTCGCCGACCAGACGACGAAGAAGCCGCCCGCCGGGTCCATCGCCACCTCCGGCGAAGAATGGACGGGGTGCTGCGAGGTGTTGACCTGGAACTCGTCGCCGAGGCTCGCCCCCAGGCGGTCGTAGCGCCGCGCCAGGATCACCGCCGCCGAGCCGTCCGGGTTGCCGTGGCCCGACCACACGACGACGAAGTTGCCCGTGCGGTCGGCGGCCACCCGGCCACCGAGGCCGAACTGGATGACGCCGGAGTCGACGCGGAACTCGGCGCCGGGATGGCCGGCGGCGTCGACGTGGCGGCCGTAGAGGCCGGGGCTGCGGTCAGCCACGGCGCCGTCGTCCTGCCAGACGGAGGTGAAGCTGCCGTCGCCCCCCATCGCCACCGACGGGTGGAGCTGATTGCCCGTGAAGAAGGAGTTGAGCTGCAGCTCCGGGCCGACCTTGGAAGGGACCTGGGCCGCCGCTGGCAAAGCGGCAGCGAATCCCAGGACCAGAGCGAGGAGAGAGCGCGACCTGCGACGGAGACCCGGCATGGAATCCTCCCGCTGTCAGAGAGCAGACGACAACTTTAATGCGATTGTAGCATAGGGCCGCGCGTTCCCGGCCAGAAGGTGATCCCCTCGTCGAGGCTCCCGAGATAGAGACCGCCGCCGTGCGGCGCCGCCGAGGTCACGCCGCGCACCCGGCGGCCTCCGGGATCGTGCAGCGAGCGCAGGATCCTCCCCGTCTCGTCCATCTCGAGCACCAGGCCGTAGGGCTTCGGCTTGGGCCACAGGAATCCCGGCAGCTTGGCGAGCTGCTCCTTCAGCCAGGGGTGGGGATGGAGGCCGTCCATGATGGCGTTGCGGACGGTGAAGAGGGCGACCCAGAAGTGCCCGTTCCCGCGGTCCGTGGAGAGGTTGTCCGGGAAGCCCGGGAGATCGTCGGCGAAGAGTTCGGAGGTCCCCGCCCGGGCGCCCTTCAGCCAGTAGCGCCGGATGCGGTAGCGGTAGGTCTCGGCCACCAGCACGAAGTCCTCGCCGCGTGCGAGCGCCACGCCGTTGGCGAAGAAGAGGCCGTCGAGGAGCACCTTCGCCTCCCCTTTCGCCGGGTCGTAGACGAGAAACCTTCCGTGGGGGCGGCTCTCGAGGAGGTCGTAGAGGTAGCGGTCGATGCCGAACCGCGTGCTGGAGTCGGAGAAGTAGATCCTGCCGTCGGCGGCGACGTCGAGGTCGTTGGTGAACCCAAACGGCACGCCGCCGGCGGTGGTGGCGAGCGGCTTCACCCCGCCGGCCGCGTCGACGGCGAGCAGGCCCTTCTTGGCGTCGGCGACGAAGAGGCTCCACGGGGTGGCGGCGGTCGCCGCCCGGAGGCGCACTCCGAGCGGCCGACCGCCGGTCTCGGCGAAGACCTCGAGGCGATCGTTGCCGTCCGCGCCGGGCGTGACGCGCATCACCCGGCCGTCCGCCGTGCCGGTGAAGAGACGCCCGTCGGCGTCGACCGCCACGTCCTCGGAGCCCAGGAGGCGGCCCTCGGCGATCCGCCGGCTGTGCCGCAGCGCGGTGTTGGGCGCCAGGGCGCCGCGGAGGGCCGGTCCCGCAGGCGGCGCGTAGGCCACGGAGTCGACCGGCGAGGGGGCCAGGAGCCAGAGCGCGACGGCCAGCAACAGCACGGTGACGACGGCTGCCGCGAACCGCCGGAGCCTCCCGCCGCCACTGACGGTGGAGTCCACCTGGCTCTCCTGCCGCTCGCTCATGCTGGGTTCGTGTCGTGGCGCTTCACCGGTGAAGGCCATACCGGTGAGCACCCCGAGGAGGGATCTTACAGAAACGCGGCCCCCGGATCGGGGGCCCGCGCGTTGAGGTGTCATCGACTGCTGGAAGCTGCCGCTGCTTAGCGGCCCGGGGGAGGCGGCGGCGAGTCGGGCTTGGGCTTGCGCCGATCCTGCTGATCCGGAGGCGGCTTCTGCCGGTCCTGCTGCTGCTTCGGCGGCGGCTGGTTGGCCGGCCGGCTCGGCGGCCTGCTGACCTGCTTCTCTCGCGTCTGGCGCGCCTGCAGGAGCTGCTGCTCCCGCTGGTGCTGGTCCTGCTGGGCCTTCACCTCGGTCTGGTGCTGGGTCGCGAGCTGCTGAGCCCGGGCCTGGTTCGCCTGGTCCTTCTGCTCGTTGGCGTGCAGCTGCTGCAGGCGGTTGCGCTCGTCGGACTGGCGGGCCTGGAGCTGCTGCTGCTCGGCCTGGTGCTTGCGCTCGAGATCGGCCGGCGCGGGCATTGGCCGGACGTTCGGGCGCGGCTGGACCTGCACCTCGCGCGGCGACTGCCCAGGCTGCACCGGCACCGGCCGGGTCTGCACCTGCCGCGGCGCCTGTCCGGGCTGGGCCGTCGGCATCCGCTGCACGCGCCTCTGGATGACGGCCTGCGGAGTCACCTCCGGCCGCACTCTGGCGAGGGTCGTCGCCGGCCGGAAGATGGAGACCTGGTTGCCCTGCACGCGGGTGATGGGCGCCTGCGCCGGGTTCCGCGACTCGGCGACCTGGAAGCGCTGCACCCGCCGTCCGGTCACCTGCTCGATGCGCTGCACCGGGACGCCCTCGTTGACCACCCGGTTGTTGACCACCCTGATGGCGGTGATGTTCCGCGTGTTGCGGAAGAGCGTCACGTTGCGGCCGCGCGGCAGGACGACGGCGTCCACCCGCTCGTCCAAGAAGGAGCGCTCCGGCACGAAGCAGTAGGAGTCAGGCCGGATGGAGGCGGAGAGGGACAGCGCACCGATCTGGATGCCGAAACCGACCCGGAAGCCGACGCTCGGGGGGAGCGGCGCCCAGCCGATGTAGCCGTCGCCCTCCTGGAAGGAGACCCAGGCCGGTCCCCACTCGGTGCCGGGGACCCACAGCCAGCCGTACTCGGGGTCGAGCATCCAGCGGCCGTAGTGGTAGGTGGCCCAGCCCCAGGGCTCGTCGGAAGCCCAGGTCCAGCCGTAGTCGGTGTTCACCCAGCGGCCTGCAAGGTAGGGACGCCAGCCGACGGGGACCCGGGTGGGTTCCCAGACCCAGCCGTAGCCGCCGCGCTGGATCCAGCGGCCGTAGTTGTGGAGGCCGGAGTAGAAGACGGAGACGTCCGGCTGGTTGGGGTTGTCGGTGGTGTAGGCGTTCGGGTCGTCGGGGTAGTTGCCGTTCGGCTGCCCCTGGTCGTCGTAATAGGGGGCTTCGTTCCCCTGGGCGTCGTAGGGCGCCTGATCGTAAGGCTGGGCATACCCCTGGTCGTCCGGCGGCGGGGCCGGCGCGTACTGCTGAGCGTTGGCGACGCCCCGCCAGCCGAATACGGCCAGCAGGACGATAAGAGCGAGGTTGCGAGTTCTCATGGTTTCCTCCGTTGGTGCGCCGTGGTGTTGCCCGCGGCGTTACCCCGGGACAATGCCAGGGTCGTGCCAGGTAGAAGCAGGGCCGGAAAGGGCGGCGTGGGGTCCAGAGTGTCCTCTGGAGAGGTCGGTCTCTGGACCGGCTGCCGGTTGGAACCCGGATGGGCGTTCGAGCGTACATACTGTTAGCGACCTAGGTCGAATTGCCTACAGCCGAGCCCTGCCTCGGGGCGAAGGGAGCGCAGGATGAGCAAGAGACTCCGCCGTTCTCTCCTCTCGATCCTTCTCTGGCTGCCCGCCGCGGCTGCGTTCGCGAGCGTCAGCCCGGCTGCCCCCGCGCCGCCTCCACCCGCCGCACCCGCCATCGCCGCGCCGCCCACGGAGGCCATGGACCGGCTGCCGGATCCGGTGGTGTACGGGCAGATGTTCCGGCACGTCGTCGCCCTCGGCCGGAAGGCGGAGGCGGCGGAGCAGAAGGGCGAGGACGGCTCGCGCTTCCGCCTCCTCTACCGTCAGAAGGCCGCGCTCGACGACGACCAGGACCGCCGGCTGCAGCAGATCGCCGGCGACTGCATGGCGCAGGTGGAGCAGCAGGACAAGAAGGCCCGCCAGCTCATCGCCGCGGCGCGCGCGCAGACCGGGGCGAAGCTCCTGCCGGGGCAGGCTCCGCCTGCTCCGCCGGCCGAGCTCAAGGGGTTGCAAGCGGAGCGCGACGCCCTGATCCTCGCCGCCCGCGACCGCCTGCACGCAGCCTTCGGTGAGGACGAGTTCCAGCGCTTCGACCAGTTCGTGCGCCGGACCATCGCGCCCCACATCCGTCTCCTCAAAGGAGGACGGGAATGAAGAGATCGACGGTATCGGCCGCGCCCCTCATTTTCGTCCTGCTCGCTGTCGCCTGGGTCGCTGCGCCTGGCGCCGAGGCGCAGACGGTCTACGGCATCTCCGCCCTGTCGTACAACCCCGAGACCACCATCATGGACGGCTACTCGGTCACCGAGCTCGACTATCTCGCCTGTTACTACTACGCGCCCTACGTCCAGGGCTACCTCTACCAGGACGTCCTGCAGGTGGACAGCGGCGCGGACTTGGGCCCCGTCTGCACGGCGGAGGTCGACACCTCGACCTTCGTGAGCCCCGGCCACACCTATACCGAGCTCAGCGATCACTACATCGTCGCCTTCTACTACTACGCGGGCCTCGGCTACTACGATCCTTACGGCTTCGGCTTCTACGGCGGCGAGTACGGCAGCGACCAGAACTTCTATGGCTGCAACTGCCCCGAGTACTACTACGCCGAGTACATCTACCTGGGCTCGACGGCGGTCACCTACACCCCCTGCAACAAGACGCCCACGCTCACCGTCAGCCCGACGCAGGTGACCCGCGGCGGCACCGCCACCTTCACCGCCGGCAACCTCTGTCCGGACGCCGTCATCAGCAACTGGAAGTTCACCGACGGCACCAACACTGTCATGCGAACCAACCAACCCGGCAAGGCGACCTGGCAGGGGGTGATGGTGACGAGCGGCTCCGCCAGCGTGACGGTCAAGCAGAACAATCACACCTATAACCCACCGCCGGCCAGCATCACCGTCAACAAACGGACGTCGGGATTCAAGTTCACCGCCGTTCCTGCCTCCAAGCAAGATCCCGGCTACGACTGCAAGGAGCAGGGGAAGCTTGACATCCCCCCGCCGGTCAACAACTCTGCGCTGGGACTTTCCTGTCTGTTGCAGCGAGCATCGTTCCAGCAGTTCACCCTGGGCGACAACGGACCCAACAGTGGCTACACCTACGTGACGTCGGCCAGCGACAAGAACGACCCCAAATCCCCAGACAGCCCCAATACCCTGTTCGCCTATGCCATCAGCACCGACCTTCAGCCGACTAAAGACTTCTACAAGGCACAGTGCGGCGATTACGATCCGGTGACCGACACCGGGCTCATCGGCTCCGCGCAGCTGCTGTCGAACACGACGAATCACGAGTCCGGGATGGCCGTGAGCCACTACAAGAACTACGTCACCGCGCAGGACGATCCCGCGAACAATATCGGGGTGGGCTACGAGCTCGTCGTGGCGGGACCTGCGGAGAACTTCGCCAACAAGGTGTCGATGGAGATCAACACGAGGCGCACCACCATTGACAACGCAAGGGTGGTGGAGTGGTGCCCCGGCCGCTGCATGGGCAAAGTCAACTGCGACGACTCCTGCACTTGGCGCGGCAACATCAACTACACGCCCTACCAACCCTGCCGCCCCACGGGCCTGACCGCCACCGCCAACTCCAGCACCAAGGTCACCTTGGGCTGGAACGACAACAGCACGAACGAGGACGGCTTCTTGATCGAGCGCAAGAGCAACGGAGCCTTCCAGCAGATTGCCTCGGTCAACCACGACGTCGTGACCTATCCCGACACCACGGTAGTGGCTTCCACCGACTACACCTACCAGGTGCGGGCCTACGCCGGCACCAAATTCTCCGCCTACTCGAATCAGGTGACCGTGCACACGCCGGCGTCGGGGAGCGGCGGTGCGCCCGCGAGCCCGGCGAGCGCCACCGCCGCGGCCGCCTCGAGCACGCAGATCACCATCGGCTGGACCGACACCAGCACCAACGAGGACGGCTTCAAGATCGAGAGGAAGACGGGCGCCGGCAGCTTCGCGCAGATCGCCACCACGGGTCCCAACGTCGTGACCTATGCCGACGCCACGGTCGCCCCGGCGACGACCTACACCTACCGGGTGAAGGCCTTCAACGTCTCCGGCGACTCGGGCTACAGCAACGAGATCAGCGCCACCACTCCCACCGCGCCGCCGAACGTCCCCGCCGCGCCCAGCGGCCTCTCGGCCACCGCCGCCGGCCCCACCCAGGCCAACCTTGCCTGGGCAGACAACAGCACGAACGAGGACGGCTTCAAGATCGAGCGCCGGACCGCTAGCGGCAGCTACGCGCAGATCGCCGTCGTCGGCGCCAACGTGGCAACCTATGCCGACTCCGGGCTGACGGCTTCCACCGCCTACGTGTACCGGGTGAAGGCCTACAACGGAGCCGGCGACTCCGCCTACTCGAACGAGGCGAGTGTCTCGACGGCGGCGCCCAACGTCCCCGCCGCGCCGTCGAACCTGAACGCCTCCAGCCCGTCGACCTCCGAGATCGACCTCTCCTGGAGCGACAACAGCAGCAACGAGCTGGGGTTCAAGATCGAGCGCCAGGGCAACGGCGTTCCCTATGCGCAAATCGCTACGGTGGGCGCCAACGTGATTTTCTACGCCGACACGGCAGTTGCTACCGGCGCTTACTACACCTACCGCGTGCGAGCCTACAACGCCGCCGGCGACTCAGCCTACTCGAACGAGAGCAGCGCCTTGGTGCAATATCCGCAGGTGCCGTCGCCCCCCTCGAGCCTCACCGCCACCGCCGTCTCGAGCACGGAGATCGATCTCGCCTGGAACGACAGCAGCTACAACGAGCTCGGTTTCCACGTCTGGCGGGCGACCGGCAACGGAGCCTCCTCTCAGATCGCCACGATATACGCCAACGTCACCCACTACGCCGACACCGGGGTCGCCCCCTTCACCACCTACACCTACAGGGTGAGCGCTTACAACGAAAACGGCGAGTCGCTCTACGCCAACCCGGCGACCGCCACGACGCCCAGCCTCCCAGGAGCCGGCCCCACGGTCCCCTGCTGCCTGCAGGCCAACGCCGGCAGCAGCGGCAACGGCTACGCCTACGTCTCGCTCATCTGGGTGGACAGGAGCAGCGACGAAACCGGCTTCGTCGTCGAGCGCAAAGACGCCAACAGCTCCACCTGGTACACCGTCGCCTACCTGCCCGCCGACTCGACGAGCCTGGGAGACAGCACGGTGGCCCTGTCGACCACCTATACCTATCGGGTCGGCGCCTACAACTCAACCGGGAAGAACTACACCGCCGAGGTCCAGGTGACGACGCCGGACGGGTAGAGCTACAGGAGCTTGGTCTCAAGGGCGGGAACGAAGTGAAAGCATTGAAAAGATCGCACAGGCTTCTGAACAGCAGCGGAAGTATTAGTCAGACGTAGTGCAATGAATGGATTCCCTCCCCCATGGTGGCGATCACATCTTACTTTGGTTGCGCCGCCGCACTACCATTACGATCGTAAATCTTCACGCGCGAAGGTTTCGCGCCTTGTGACAGTTACCCCAGGTCCTAGGGTTCAGAAGAAGCCTCTCGAATTCTACCGCCTAAAACCTAATGCCGCGCCTAACTCGTTGAACGAAAAGTGATTTTTCCTGGCCCCCAGGATACGACGGCGAGCACGATCAACGATCCAGCGTCTTTCGTCGGAGGCGGTAACCGACCAGCTATCTAAGATAGAAAGAGCCTTCCCGCGATGATCCTTCGCGATATCCCCTAGGCAGTTTGCAATCGACTTTCTAACGTATTTTTCAGGATCATCCTTTAGCATATCTAATATCTTGAGAACCGGATCGGGGTCATCAACAAACTTTGCCAATCGAAACGACCATGGCAGGCGGGGCCTAAGACTCTCGGAAACCAGGCGGCGAACATGAAAGTCATCGTCGACGGCCCATTCCGTTAACGTCGCAAGAGCCTGTTCGTGCCTCACGATGAAATACCGAACATCGAACTCAGCCGTGAATCGGCGAGTGATCTCACGGAGGGTCCTCATCGAGGGTTCATAATCCTCGAGTCCGAACTTGCTAACGAACCTTGCCAAGCAGAGAATGCGTACCTTCTCCCACGGCCCGTATCCAGGTTCTGTGCGCGGGCTTCCCAGGCTGTCAACAACAACTGCCAAAGCTCGCGGTATTGAGGGCGGAAGCTCTTCGCGCAAACAGCCGGCGATGGCGTCGATGCGCCTGAAGAGACGTTGCTCTCTGGCGATCAAGCGGCACGCCCGCCTCGAGAACCGAGAAGCTTGAAAGGACGGCTGAACGGCCACAATTTCTCTGCCGAGTGCACGAACCTCTTCTGGTCCTAGGTAGGAAACTATTTTCCTCACTGCCCCACGCCCTCTATAGTGAAGGGCACTCTGTTATACGTGGTTTGCTCCTGGCATTGAGCCGCCCAGGTTGTTTCATCGCGATTTTTCTGTTGGAGCGTACATCCCTTAAATAGAGCCTCAATAATGCCCTTGGCGTGGTGAGAGTTCTCAGCGGCCCCTAACCTCGCTGGAAGCTCTGCAAACTCAGCGAAAGTAAATTCCGCCAGCTGCTTCCCAATATCTGAATCCTGCAGCAGATTAAGCTGCTCAAGTTTTTCGTTAACACGGGGCCACTTGTTTAGTTTCGCTTCGAGCGTGGGAGGCATGATTTGTACTACCAAGTCGAACCTGCCCGGCCTGCGGATCGCAAAATCAAAACTTTCGATGTGATTTGTCGCAATTATAAAGATGATCCTTCTTCGTTCGTTTATCAAAGCAAGCTTCGGCAACATCGCGGTAGTTAGGAAACGCGAGATAGTTTCGCTCTCATGCGAAGTTCTTTCCCTAACCAGTTCATCGAACTCGTCAAGGAGCACAACGACTCGCTCGAGAGAGGCCAACATGCTAAAGAGCATATTCGCCTCTGCCTGTATTTGATCTAATCCTCTGCGGACCAGATGCGAGGGGTCTAGCGAGAGCAGAGGCCATGACATGTATTCAGCAATCTGTTTTGCTAGCTGAGTCTTCGCGGTTCCCGGCGGACCAAAGAAGATTGCGGACATAGGTACGATTCGGGGAAGATCGCGACCTCTCTCTACATGGAGAGCGTTAGCAGCGACTGGCCGGATAAAGTCATGGAAAATGGTGTCGCGAAGAGATTTTGGCTGGGATTGAACTTGAACTATTGAATCGAGAAAGGTGGGTGCAAACGGTTTGCCTGCCTCTATTTCCGTAGACTTCCCTGGCGGGAGATACTCGGCACCTACGTACTTAAAGACCTCTCTCCTCACGGCCTCAGCCAAGACGCGATCAAGTTCGTGGAGAAAGTGGTATACGGAAGCAGTTGACCACGATTCTGGTCCTCTGAGCTGCGGGTGGTGCCCTGATGCCCAGCCAAAGCCATTCTCACCAAGATTGAAGGCACTCTCTCGCAGTCTACGGGTAGCAGCACTGAGTTCCGGAAGATGGCGCAGGAGATGTTCAGTGAGTTCTGCGTACTGTAACAGCTGGGTAAGCATTTCATATTCAAAACAATAGGCATTACCGAACTTAGGATAGTGAAATAGAGGCTTACTCCTCGGCCAGGAGCCATCCGGCAGTTGCGCCTCGAACACTCTGTTCAAGGCCGTTTCGATCAGAAGGCCTTCGTCCGGAGTGAGTTCCGAAGAGTCAGCACACGAGAGGAAGGTCATCAGGGCGTAGGCAAGGGAAAGAGAGTCGGCGGTCTTGCTTGTACTGAAACTCAGGGCAAGTCCGTGTTCGATCTCAACCCAGGACCACTTCCGTACAGATGTGATAAGCACGGGGTCGTTGAACCTTTTATATCGTTTGAGTACTCGCACTACCAGCTGCGTTAGGAACGCAGAAGGTGGATAATCTTTAATGCTCGCCGCTCCGAAGACTGCGGGCGCTTTACGGCGCCGCAATGATTTGATTAAGAAACCCAGGCCCTCTTCCACTCTCGCCTCTATCTCGGGCGAGACTGATGATTTAGAGGCTTCTCTGAGACCAGCAACTGCCTCCAGCAAGAACGAAACGGTAAACGGATTCTCCTTTGGAAGCCCGGCGCTCTTCCACCCTTCTACGGTGGCCATTGCGCTGAGAAGCCGGTCTGTGTGAGGGGCCCAGGGATAGGGTCCGTTCCAGCGATCTGTCGCTACAAGGGAAAGAACACAAGTGCCTGTGGACGTTTTGGAAAAATCCTTCTTGGTCACCTCACTAGCATATGTGTGCCTAAAGCCGCCTGTAACTTCATCATAATAATGCATTAGAGATACGACGTGTGCTTCGCTGAAAGCGCGGAGCTCGCGGCGGAGATTCTCTATTTCCGCGAAGTCCAAAAATGGCACTCCTTCTATTTAAGGGCGCCGAGTGGCAGGGCCAAAATTGCCGAGATATTCCGGCAGCCGCTTTCGACGCGAACAGTCATTTCCCTTCCTCTTTTTGGCTGCTTGTAGGTGGTTAGTAGGTGAGCAAGTTCATCCACTTCCTTGTGCACTTCTTCTGCAGCCGTCAATGGATCAAGAAGCAGGGAGGCCATTGTCACCTTTCCTTTCGCATTACTAGCAAGCTGGATGGCTTCATCGACATCACGCGTAAGGTTCACATACTCGCGAAGAGTAAGATCAGGCGGCAGAGTATTGGCAAAGATCGGCACACCAGAAGCAATAGCAAAGCCGATTTCAAGAGCAGCAGATTGGCCGACATATCCGTCCGGGCTCACAAGCCAGAGAAAGCTTGAGCTCCCGATGGCGGTCAAATGGCGGTCTTGAACGAGCTTAACGGATCTATGCCGATCACTCGCAACAAAAAGGAACGGTCCAAGTTCATCCACAATTCTGGGGTCGGCGGGCGAAAGTACCCGCACACCATGATCGGTGAGCTGTTCCACGCTTTCCGTGATCTCTCGAAGGTGCCGATGAAAGCTCCCCGAAACGGTGGCCGTGAGCATGATGCTACCTCCGACCTATAGCGGCACTGTCGCCGCCTCAGTTTGTATTCCAGACATCTTCTTCTTACGTGTGGTGGTTAGACGCCGCACAGACAATGCTTCCTCCCGGACCTTTTGGCGAAGAAGTCGCCCCTTTTCTCCTCGTAGTCGAGAGTGTTGTGTTTCAAGATATTGCTCAACTGCGTCTTCAACCTGTGACAGAAGCAACTGGCCTGTCTCGGAGTCGAACCAGATCCCTTTTACTCTGACCATGATTCTTCCGTCCACCGAGGTGAACGCAAGCTCGGCTAGGGGATTCGCGATTCCGTACTCTCGCCGAAGCTTTTCGCATATGCGCTCAAGACGCTGAAGGCGCAACCGTCTCCTCGTCGCTCCTTGTTCATTCTCCGGGCATGCCAGGGCAAGAGCCGCCTTAACGGAAATCAGATCGCGGAAGGTGAACCGAGCCCAACCTCGGTCGTTGTCCTCGGCTGCCGAAGTGCCGGTAGCGAGCCGGAAAAGACGGCGAAGTTGAGCGTAGTTCATGCCTTCTAGGCCAAGTATCCGAACAACTTCGCCAGGGTAGAAGCACCCCCTGTCGAGTGCCAAGGGGCCTCGAGCCATAGGCCCACTTGTCTTGACTCTTGGTGCCATCCTCGCCTCTGAATTTACTAGTATAGCAGAGATTTGAGGTAAATTAATAGTCGACGAAAAAGGACGTAACATGTTGAATCTATAGGGCTAAGCGCACGGGTGCTGGCGCACTGGCGATACCTTGATTGCCCAAACTGGGGTCGATGGCCCTACGCGCCAGGGCTGGGGCTCTGACCACTGGCCGTTACCACCCAGAGTCCTTTGGTCTTCGACGCCCCGGAGCTAGGCGGAGCGAGCACGGCCTGCGGCGTAACTGCCTTTTGCTGCTACCCAGCCAAGCGCCAGGGGCTGCGGAACCTGTATAGGGACGAGCAGGGCATCGAAGCCCTCTAAGACGCCGTGATGGGAGTGCACGGCACGGGCAGTACGGCATCGCATTCTGCCAAAGCGCCAGCACTATGGCGCCTCGACTTGGAAAGTACACCGCCCAGATCCGGGTGAGGACCGGACGGCTAGTCCTAGTTAAGTTACAGGCGAAGCAAGGGGCGGCGCACCGCCCCTTACTCTCACGCGCGGGCGGCGGCCGCGGGTTTGAGCTCTAGGCGCTTGCCGTGGCCATCACCTCTTCGGAGCGCTTCTTCATCTCCTCGGGTGGGACGTCCTCGATGTGGGTCGAGACGAACCACTTGTGGCCGAAGGGGTCCAGGACGCTGCCGCTGCGGTCGCCGTAGAACTGGTCCTTGATCGGCCGGTCCTCCTTGGCTCCCGCCGCCAGCGCCTGCTTGAAGACCTGATCCACGTTCTCGACGTAGAGCATGATCGCCACCGGCGAGCCGCCCAGCGTCTGCGGGCTGCGGCCGCCCATGGTCGGGAACTCGTCGCTCAGCATGATGCGCGAGTCGCCGATCTGGATCTCGGCGTGGCCGACCTGGCCGCTGGGATCGGCCATACGGAAGATCTCCTTGGCGCCGAAGGCCTTTTTGTAGAACTCGATGGCCTTCGCGCCGCCCTTGACGGTCAGATAGGGGGTCACGCTGTGGTAACCCTCGGGGATGGGCTTTACGGGCTTGCTCATGTTATCTCCTTTCCCATTGAAGATGGCTCCCGGGAGGCCGGCTGCGGCCTCCACGGCTGCAGAGTGCCAGCGTATCGCGCGGACATCAGCGGGCCGCTGAGGCCGGTGCGACCGGACTGACCTCGTCTCAAGGTATCTGGCTCTTGCACATCTCGCGCCGGAAGCAGCGTGCCTAGACCGCAAACATCACGCCGGATCGTCGGGTGGAGTTGCCCCGGTTTCGTGGACACAGATCCCCTTGGGAGAATAGGGGGGAAAGGAGTTCACGATGGGAAAGAGTCGGCGGCCGTATGCGCCGGAGTTTCGGCGGCAGATGGTCGAGCTCGTTCGCGCGGGCCGGGAGCC
>DATNKQ010000257.1:0-4261 GCA_035603315.1 Thermoanaerobaculia bacterium | reverse complement strand
CCGCGTCGAGGGGGTCGCCTTCGACGTCGCCGTCTTCACCAATCTCACCCGCGACCACCTCGACCACCATCGCGACATGGAGGGGTACTTCGCCGCCAAGCGCAAGCTGTTCGACCATCTGAAGCCGGGAGCGCGGGCGGTGGTGAACGTCGAGGATCCCTACGGGCGGCGGCTCGCCAACGAGCTGCCGGCGACGCTGACCTACGGCGGCGGCGGCGAGGTCGACGCGCGGGAGGCGGCGTTGTCGACCGACGGCATCGACGCCACCCTGACGACGCCGCGGGGCGACCTGGCCTTCCACTCGCCGCTCCTCGGCCGCTACAACCTCCAGAATCTGCTCGCCGCCGCGGCGGGGGCGGAGGCCCTCGGGCTGCCCCATGCCGCCATCGTCGCCGCCTTTGCGGGCCAGCCGCCGATCGCCGGGCGGATGGAGCCGGTCGACCGCGGCCAACCGTTTCCCGTGTACGTCGACTACGCCCACACCGAGGCGGCGCTCCAGGCGGCGCTCGCCGCCGCCCGCGAGGTGGCGGGCCAGGTGGCGGTGGTCTTCGGCTGCGGCGGCGAGCGCGACCGCGGCAAGCGGCCCCGCATGGGGAAGGTGGCCGGCGAGCTCGCCGACCTGCCGATCCTCACCTCCGACAACCCGCGCGGGGAGGATCCGCTGGCGATCCTCGCCGCTGTCGAGGAGGGGCTGCGAGCCAGCGGCAACACCGCCTATCGCGTCATCCCCGACCGCCGGGAGGCCATCCGCGCCGCCGTCGCCGGCGCCGGCCCCGGCTGGGCCGTGCTGGTGGCTGGCAAGGGACATGAAGAGGTTCAGGTGGTGGGCGACAGAAAGATCCCCTTCTCCGACCGCGACGAGGTCGCGCGTGCCCTGGAGGACCGCTTTGGTGCGCTGTCGCGTGGATGAGGCCGCGGTGGCGGTGGCCGGCCAGGTGATCGCGGGCGAGGCCTCGTCGGTGTGGGACGGCGCCGCCATCGACTCGCGAGCGGTGCGCGGCGGCGAGATGTTCTTCGCCTTCGCAGGGGCGCGGACGGACGGGCACCGCTTCGTGCCCGACGCCTTCGCCCGCGGCGCGGCGGCCGCCATGATCCAGGAGACGGTGCCCGCCGGGAGCGTCAGCGCCGGCGCCCTGATCCGCGTGGAGGACACCTTCCGCGCTCTTCACGATCTCACGCGGACGGTGCGGGCGCGGGTCCCCCGGCATCTGGTCGGTATCACCGGATCGGCCGGCAAGACGACCACCAAGGAGCTGCTGGCCGCCATGCTCGCCACCCGCTTCCGGGTGGCGCGGACGCCGGGCAACCTGAACAACCTCTACGGCTTTCCCCTGGCGCTCCTGAACGTCCCCGACGACACCGAGTGGATGGTAGCGGAGATGGGGATGTCGACGCCCGGCGAGCTCCGGCAGCTCTCGCTCCTCGGCCGGCCGGACGTCGCCCTCTTCACCGTCGTCCGTCCGGTCCACCTGGAGTTCTTCGCCGACCTGCGGGCCATCGCCGAAGCCAAGGCCGAGCTGCTGGCCGGGCTCGCCCCGGGCGGCATGGTGGTCGCCAACGCCGATGACCCGGAGGTCTCCCGCATCGCCCGCCGCGCCGCCGCGGACGGCGCCCGGGTGGTCTGGTACGGGATGCGGACGGAGGCGGCCGTCGACGCGCGGGCGTTGTCCGTCGCGCCCGCGCCTCACGGCGAGGTGGGAAGCCGCTTCCGGCTCGAGATCGGCGGCGAGAGCGCCGAGGTGGCGCTGCCGCTCCACGGCCTCTACAACGTCGAGAACTGCCTGGCGGCGGCGGCCTGCGCCCACGCCCTGGGGATCCCGCTGGCCGCCATCGCCGAAGCCGCGGCGCAGGTGCGGCCGGCGGCGATGCGCGGCGTCGTGCATCGCCTGCGCGGTGGCGTCACCCTCATCGACGATTCGTACAACTCGAACCCCGACGCCCTCGGGCGGGCGCTCGAGGGCGCCGCTCTCCTGCCCGCGGCGCGGCGCTGGGCGGTGCTGGGCGACATGCGGGAGCTGGGGCCTGAAGGGCCGCGCTTCCATCGCCAGGCCGGAGAGCGGGCTGCCGAGATGGGATTCTCGCCCGTCGTGGGGGTCGGCGAGCTGGCGCGCGAGCTGGCGGCCGGCGCGCGTGACAAGGGTGCCGAGGCCGTCTGGCTCGGCGACGCCGCGGAAGCGGCGGGATGGGCGGCGGGAGCGCTGCGGGACGGCGACCTCGTGCTGGTCAAGGGCTCGCGCGGCGTCGGGCTCGAGGCGGCCGTCGCCGCACTGTTGGCAAGGCGCGGAGAGGAGGGGGCGGCCTGATGCTCTATCACCTCCTCTACCCGCTCCGCCATCGCCTGCCGGCGCTCAACGTCTTCCGCTACATCACCTTCCGCGGCGCCATGGCGATCGTCACCGCGCTTCTCCTCTCCTGGTTCCTCGGGCCCTGGTTCATCCGCGTGCTGCGCCGCCTGGCGGTGGGCCAGAGCATCCGCGACGTCGGCCCCCAGGCCCACCAGGTGAAGGCCGGGACTCCCACCATGGGCGGCGTGCTGATCGTCTTCGCGGTGACCATCCCGACCCTGCTCTGGGCCACCCTCGACAACCCTTACGTCTGGGTCGTGGTCCTGGTCACCGTGGCGTTCGGGGCGATCGGCTTCGCCGACGATTACCTCAAGGTCAAGCACCGGCGCAACCTCGGCCTCACGGCGCGGACGAAGTTCCTGCTCCAGGTGGCCGCCGCCGCCGCCCTGGGGGTGGCGCTCCTCGCCCTGCCGGCCGACTACAAGTTCGATCCCACCCTCACTTTTCCCTTCATCAAGCGGCTGGTGCTGCACCTGGGGTTCGTCTACATCCCGTTCGTCGTCGTCGTCCTCGTCGGCGCTTCGAACGCCGTCAACCTGACCGACGGCCTGGACGGTCTGGCGATCGGCGCCACCATGGTCGCCGCCGCCACCTACGCCGTCTTCACCTACATCGCCGGCAACAAGGTGATCGCCGGCTATCTGCAGGTCTCCTATGTCGCCGGGGTGGGCGAGGTCGCCATCTTCTGCGGCGCCCTGGTCGGCGCCAGCTTGGGCTTCCTCTGGTTCAACTGCTACCCCGCCGAGGTCTTCATGGGCGACGTGGGATCGCTGTCGCTGGGGGCCGCCATCGGCGGCGTCGCCGTCCTCGCCAAGCAGGAGGTTCTTCTCGTCGTCGTCGGCGGCCTCTTCGTGCTCGAAGCGCTGTCGGTCATCGTCCAGGTCGCCTCTTTCAAGATGACCGGCAAGCGGGTCTTCCGCATGGCGCCGCTCCACCACCACTTCGAGCTCTCCGGATGGGCGGAGCCGAAGGTGATCGTGCGCTTCTGGATCCTCTCGATCCTCTTCGCCCTCCTCTCGCTCTCGACCCTGAAGCTGCGATGAGAGTCCCCTGGAGCCAAGGCGAGTGGCAGCGGGTCCTGGTCTACGGCCTGGGGCTGTCGGGCAGGGCCGCGGCGCGGCTGCTGCTATCGCGCGGGGTGGCGGTGCTGGCGGTCGACGCGCGCCCGCGCGAAGCCCTCGGCGAGCTGCCGGACGACCCGCGGCTCGAGCTCCTCGCGGGCGGCGAGCCGGCCACGGTGCCGGGCGAGGTGGACGGCGTGGTGGTCTCCCCCGGCGTGCCGATGACCCGCCCGCTCTTGGCCGACGCGCGCCGGCGCGGGCTGCCGGTGATCGCCGAGGTCGAGCTCGCCTTCCCCTTCCTCAACGGTCCGGTCCTGGCCATCACCGGCAGCAACGGCAAGAGTACGACGACCGCCCTGGCCGGCGCCATGCTGCGCGCCGCGGGCTTTGCCGTCGAGGTCTGCGGCAACATCGGCGAGCCGCTCGCCGGCAAGGTCGAAGGTCCGCCGGGCCGCGTTTTCGTCGTCGAGCTGTCGAGCTTCCAGATCGAAGGGATCGTCACCTTCGCTCCGCTGGCGGCGGCGCTCTTGAACATCGCCGAAGACCACCTCGACCGCTATCCCAGCCTCGATGACTACGCGGCGGCCAAGAAGGCGCTGTTCCATGGCATGGGCCCGCAGGCGTTCGCGGTGCTCAACGCCGACGATCCGCAGACGACGGCGATCGAGACGCGGGCGCGCCGCCGTCTCTTCTCGCGGCTCGGCCCGGTCGCCGACGGCTGCTTCGCCGATCCCGCCGACGGCCAAGGCCGGGTGCTCGAGGTCTCCCCGGACGGGGGCGGCGCGGTCGAGCTCTTCCGCGCCGCCGACGTGCCGCTCGCCGGCGTGCAGAACCTCGAGAACGCTATGGCGGCGG